>CAYNQP010000630.1:0-2824 GCA_964399325.1 uncultured Pirellulales bacterium | reverse complement strand
TCGATGCCAACTATCGCACGCTGGCCGATCAACCGCACCGGGCCATGGCCGGACTATCCATGGGCGGCATGCAGACCAACGCCATCGCCATGGAAAGCCTGGACGTGTTCTCGCACATTGGCCTCTTCAGCGGCGGCACCGTTGGTGATCCGGCCACGGCTCATAACGGCGTCATGGCCAATGCCGAGGAATTCAACAAGAAAGTCAAGCTGATCTTTCAGAGCTGTGGCTCGCGTGAACGGCCCGAGGGTGTGCGTACCAATCACGAGCAACTCAAGGCCGCCGGGATCAACAGTGCTTTCTATGTTTCGCCCGATACCGCGCACGAGTGGCAGACCTGGCGCCGAAGCCTGCACGAGTTCGCTCAACTGCTGTTCAAGGATTCCGATTCCTCCACTGCGTCTGAGGCCCCTTCACGCAGCGCGGTCGCGCCGGGCTCTCGTAGAGGCAGTGGACAAGGCGGATTCGGCGGTTGGGGAGAGCCTTTTGAGAACGACTTGATCAAGGACATCATCCCCTACATCGAGTCCCACTATTCCGTATATGCCGACCGCGAACATCGCGCGCTGGCGGGCCTCTCAATGGGTGGCGGCCAGTCCTTGAACGTCGGCATGTGTCACATCGAAACCTTGGCCTATGTCGGCGGGTTCTCCTCGGCCCCGAATACGAACAAGTTCGGTGGGATGTACCCCGACGTCGAATTCCTGCCCGATCCGGCGGCTACCAAGGAGAAATTGAAGCTGCTGTGGATCGCCTGCGGCAACAAGGACGGCCTGATCCGCGTCAGCCAGGGCGTCCACAACTACCTCAAAGAGAAAGGCGTGCCGCACGTCTGGCACGTGGATTCGAATGCCCACGACGGAACCGAATGGGCCAACAACCTGTATCTTTTCGCCCAACACCTCTTCAAGTAGTCGCAAGGAAACGCGAAAATGTCGCCCGGGAGGCAACAAGTCACTTGTAGATAAACTTAGGTCTGCCAACGTGTTAGGTGAAGACAATTGCGATCGGATAATACTTGCACCATGCGAGGTTCTGAGCCAGCAGGCGGTCGTATGGCAGATTGCACCCGCGCGCTTCAGCGCCGGCGGGATGAAAAATCTTGGCGGCATTCCATTTTTCATCTCACTCTTGACATTTCTGGTCGATGTTGTATAATGGAGATAGCCGCTTTGCCGAACTCACGCAGCGAGGCGGACCGCAAAGAGGTAGGATTTGAGGAGAGTGTTTGGTAGAACCGCACTGAATAGTTGGTTGGATTCCCGGACGGTGTGTTGCGTGCAAGACGATATCGTGTGTCTTCCTGTTCGCACCGTTCCCCCGACGGGCCTGCTTCCATAGACCTCATCGGGTGGCGGAAACTCAACGAGGCGGCCGGTACGACGCCTGTGGACTCGATCTTGCGGGTGAAGCACGCCGCCGTAGGATCGTTGAACCATTAGTGCCGTTGGCATACGCATAGAAGTCGCTCTAGAATAAGCCGGTACGACCATGCTGTTCGCAGTCAACGACGCGACCTTTTGTAGACCATCTGCTTTCTGGCTGAAGGGAGGTGATGACAGCACAAATTCTGGATTGTCACGTGAGCCAGTGCCGGTATACCGGCGCAGCTTGATTACGTCCCATGCGATTTCTTGACGGAGGATTCAGTATGAACAAGACAATATATTTCTTCTTCTGACTGGATTGTGCAGTCTGATTCGAGTCACGAGTGCATATGCCGTCGGTGGTGGCCTCGACCCCAAGCCTGGTTGGATGGTGGAAGCTGGATGACGGCGTCGGTACGGCAACTGTCGACTCATCGGGCAACAGCAATTATGGCACCCCTGTCGGTGCCGAGACTTGTGTTTTACCATAACATAAATAGGTCCTTTGGTTGGGAGAGATATCATGAAACGAAAGATTGCGTGTTTGGCTTGTTTCATTCTGGCGTTAAGTCCGGCCGCCTACGTCTTTGCCGCTGATGCCGATGCTGAAATTCCAGCGACAAGCTTGTTAATAAAGATAGACGGCGCTAGGGATGCTGCCTGGACTAGCGTACCTAAATACGAGATAGGAAACGTCGTTACAGGTGCATCCTCGCCAACCGACTGTTCAGGCAGATGGCAGGCTTTGTGGGATTCACAGTATCTCTACGTTTTCGTCGATGTAAATGACGATACGCTGATTAGTGATTCCTCTGGCAAGTATGACGATGACAGCGTAGAGGTCTTTGTTGATATCCACAATGACAAGGCGACTTCCTATACCGCTGATGCGGATGATTACCAGTATCGTTTTGCGTGGGACGCTACAACGCCTGCCGTCGGAGCGGATCACGGTACCACAGACGGCATCGAATTTACCCTCTTGACTGCCGACACCGGGTACGCTCTTGAAGCTAAATTCCCGTGGACCCTTCTTTATCTAGACGGAGGTGCGCCGTCTATTGGTGATTTGATGGGATTTGAGGTGCAGATAAACGATGATGACAATGGTAGTACCCGAGATAACCAGCTCGATTGGTATTCGACTACAAACGATGCATGGCAGAATCCAAGTGTTATTGGGACTGTTGCTCTCATAGCCGGTTACGCACCTATTGCTCTTGATCCCCAGCCGTCGGACGAGGCGACGGATGTGGCCAGGGACACGGTTCTGAGCTGGGCGCCGGGCCTTTTCGCCAGCACGCACAATGTCTACTTCGGCACGAGTTTCGTCGACGTCAACACCGCCACCACGAGCAGCATTTTGCTCGTATCTACGGGCCAGGCCGCCGCGACGTACGATCCACCCGGCCTGCTGGACTACGGCCAGACCTACTACTGGCGCGTCGATGAGGTCA
>CAYNQP010000629.1:0-2834 GCA_964399325.1 uncultured Pirellulales bacterium | reverse complement strand
CTTGTCGTCGATGATGAAGCAGATGTTGTCAGTACGGTGGCGTACCGTCTGAAGTTCGCCGAATGCCAGGTTGTGACGGCATCAAATGGGCAGGAAGGGTTGGATCAGGCCAAAGCTGAAAAGCCGGATCTCATACTTCTTGACACCAACATGCCCGTGATGAACGGCCATGAAATGCTTGAACGCCTCCGGGCGGACGAGACCCTCAGGCACATCCCCGTCATCATGCTCACCGCGCGGTGCGAGGCACAGGACATCGCCACGGCGTCGGCTCACGGCGTGTCGGATTATGTGACCAAACCTTTCGATTTTGCCCAGCTTATGGAGAAGATACGCGCGGTTCTGAAAAGCTGAGACGATTGGTCATGTCCCGTGAGGTGGCTCAGGAGATGGGCCCTGGCGGCGATGCCGACTCGGGTGCCGCCGCCGGAGGAAAACGGTCACGGTGACGCGCGTTTTCGGTGTGAAGTATCACTACGCGTTTCAACCGTTCCAAGTAGAGAGCAATCGACTGTGTGTGATAGAATGTTTGGCCGGCCGCCAGGAGCTTGCGACGTCAGGCGGCGAAAGGAGGATTCACGTGTCTGCAGGGAAACCACTGCGACTGCTTATTGTTGAAGACGATATCATCGATAGGAAGATGTTAGAGAGGCTACTGGCTCAGTCGTCGCTCAAGATTGCCGACGTGAAATGTGCGGATCGCCTGTCCAAGGCTCTCGACCTTCTCCGAGAGACTTCCTTTGATATGGTCCTCCTGGATCTGGGGTTGCCGGACAGTCGAGGCACCGAATCGGTCATTGAACTCCAAACGCACGCGCCACATGTGCCCATCGTCGTTCTCAGCGGTCTCGACGACGAGGACACCGCGATGACGGCGATGCAAAAGGGGGTTCAGGACTACCTGATCAAAGGGCAGGTTGACAGTACTCTCCTTATGCGTTCGATGCGTTATGCGCTGGAGCGCAAGAAAGCGGAGAGCCAACTACAGGCCGCCGAACAGCGCTATCGCACCATATTTGAGAACTCGGCGGTTGCCATCATGATGGCGGACCAGGAGGAACGCCTCATATCCTGGAACACCTTTGCCGCCGAGTTGCTTGGCATGGAGCCAGACGAACTTCTTGGGCGGTTCGTTGGATCGTTGTATCCTCCGTCAGAATGGGAGCGGATTCGCGCGCTGAGCGTTCGCCAGAAAGGGATGCAGCACCATCTTGAGACCACCATGGTACGCAAGGGAGGCGACGTCATTGACGTCGACATTTCCATAAGCGTGTTGAACGATTCCGATGGACAGATCACGGGATCGATCGGTGTTGTCCGCGATATTACCGAACGCAAGGAAATGGAGGAGGCGCTGCGTGAATCCGAGAAACGCTTTCGCCAGGTCGTGGCGAATGCGAAAGAATGGATATGGGAAGTCGATGCCAACGGCCTCTATACGTACGCCAGCCCTATTGTCGAGAAGATCCTGGGCTACAAGCCGGAGGAGATTCTTGGGAAGATGCACTTCTACGATTTCTTCCATCCGGATGAGGCGGAACAGCTAAAGGCAGAAGCCTTTGGCATCTTTCAGCGTCATGACGAGTTCAGCGAGTTCCAAACACGCAACCTTCACCGGGACGGCCAAGTGGTCTGGTTGCTGAGAAGCGGAGTCCCGATTCTTGACAACAATGGCAAGTTGATCGGGTACAGAGGGGCTGATGTCGACATGACGGATCGCATGCGTATCCATGAGATTCTGGATCGAAAGCAGAAGAATCTCGAGGCGATCTTTGACGCGGTGCCGGTAGGGATGCTGCTTGTCAATGAGCAAATGGTGGTGGTGCGTGCCAACGAGGCCGTACGTCAGATGTCGGGGAGAGACTACCGCGAGATCATCAACCACAGCCCGTGTGAGGCATTGGATTGCGTCTGGCGTGGGGGCGACCCAGCCGCGTGTATAACCGCGGGAAGATGCAGTGAGTGTTCTCTCATGGCGATGATTCAACTGGCCCTCGAATCCGGCAAGCCAATTCGGGGTCTCGAAATGAACCCGGTTCTGAACGACCATGGTGCGGAAAGCGCGATCTGGCTGCTAGTGAGCGTTGAGCCGGTGGCCATAGATTTGGGAAGGCATGTCGTGGTGGCGCTCAACGACATTACCGATCGTAAGCGAGCCGAGGAAGAATTGAAGGAGACAATGGAAATGAAGTCACAGTTTATCTCCACTGTCTCCCATGAATTGCGTACCCCCATGACATCCATCAGAGAAGCGGTCAGCATTGTCCTCGACGAGGTGGCCGGAAAGACCAACACGGACCAGAGACATTTCCTCGATATTGCCAAGCGGAACATTGACAGGCTGCAAAGACTGATCGACGATGTCCTCGATTTCCAGAAACTCAACGCGGGCAAGATGAAGTTCGACATGCAGGAGAACTCGATTGAGGGGATGATTGATGATGCCTGTAGCACGATGCGGCCCTACGCGCAGAAGAAAGGCGTGCACATGAGCACGGATGTGGAAGGGAACTTGCCGAGAATTGTCTTCGACAGCGACAAAATGATCCAGGTCTTCACCAATCTGATCAGCAATAGCATCAAGTTTACGCCGGAAGGGGGCCACATCTCGATCTCCGTATCTCGCCGCGACGAGCATCTCGCCATAGTGGTCAGTGATACGGGATTCGGCATTCCAAAAGAGGCGCTCACCAAGATCTTTGATCGTTTCTATCGCGTGCACCGTCCTGGAAAAGAGATCAAGGGGACGGGACTTGGCCTGGCGATTGTCAACAGAATCGTTACCGCCCATGGTGGCAGGATCGAGGTCGAAAGCGAACTGGATGAGGGGACGA
>CAYNQP010000628.1:0-2842 GCA_964399325.1 uncultured Pirellulales bacterium | reverse complement strand
AATTCCCGCGAAAAAATCCCGCGACCGTCTTGACAACGGCTTGCTCATAGATGTCACCGCTATCGAGCATCCCTGGTTTGAGGGGCTCCCTATCGTGCGACAGCAGTCCAAACCACTGACTCTCCGGGCGGGCGAGAAGGCCGTGCTCGACTTCGACCTGGGAGAACCGGCGGTCTCGCCAAGCGATCCATACTCATAGACGCTCGGAATCTCCTGAAGGAACCGCGCGAAGCTGTGGAGGATTTCGCCGTTGGTCTCTCCGTGGCACCCTCGCCCTCGGGGGTGATCCCAGCCGGGGGCGGCTGGGCTACATGCTACATGCGTTTGTAGCGCGGGCCGCCGCCGCCTTCGGGGGCGGTCCAGCGGATGTTGTCGAAGGGACACTTGCGCTGGCAGGTCTTGCAGTGCAGGCAGTTCGAGGGATTGGCTGGCTTGACCTCGTCGTGGATCGTCTCGTACACGCCGGCCGGACAAAACGTGATGCACGGGCTGCCGAAGATCGGCGTACACTTGGTCTCGCAGATCGTCTTGTCGACAATCGTCAAATGCGACGGCTGCTCCTCGCGATGCTCGGTGGCCGCGACGGCGGTGAAGGTGTCCTTGTCGAAGTTCTGGTGCGGCTTGAGGCGATACGGCGCCGCCGTCATCATCTCGTAGTCGGGCTCGACCTTGAACTTCGGCAGCCATCCGCCCAGGACCGAAAACGGCATGCCCTGTAGTGGCCCGAACTTGGCAATGGTCTGTCGGGCGTTCTTGGCCGCGTTCATCTCGACAGCGATATTCGACGCCTCCACATTGCCCGTGTACGCCTCGGCCGCCGCCTGGGGCTCGTTGAGCGTCGTGACGATCGCCTCGGCCGCCTGCATGCCCGAATCAATGGCGTTGTGCAGGCCCTTGATCTTGAGCATGTTCACGAAACCGGCGCTGTCGCCGAGAATCATGACGTTGCCTTTGCCGATGCTGCCCGTGTGCGGGTCGCGCGGGACGGCGTACCAGCCCCCTTCCGGGATCATCTTGGCGCCGGCCTCGACGACCGTGCCGCCCTCGATGAACGGCCGGATATAGCGATGCTCCTTGAAGCGCACCAGCGCATCCTGCGGGTTAAAGTTGCGATACTTCCAGTCCAGGCCCACGATCATACCGACCGAAAGATGGTCCTGGGCGCCGGCGTAGACGATGCCGCCGCCGAACATGCCCGGACCGAGTACCGGCGTCCAGATGGGATAGCCCATCGCGTGAACGACCCGGCCCGCTGAGAACTTGCCGTATTGTTCCGGCGTGACCTTGATCAGTTCCTTGACGCCGAGCGAGTAGAGTTGCTGCGACTGCCGCTTCAGGCCGGCGGCCTCGACGAACCGCTCGGTGACCAAGCCGTCACACCCTTCGGCTAGCACAATGAACTTCGCCTCGATGGTCTCGCCTTCGACGTAGTTGGGTTGCTTGTGCCCTTCCTTGTCGATGCCCTGGTCGATCAGCTTGACGCCGGTGGCGACACCGCTTCCGTTGAGCACCACATGATCGGCGGCAAACCCGGTCAGCACCTCGACGCCCAGTTCCCGGGCGATGGCGCCCAGCCACTTGGTGAGCTTGCTGATGGACACGGAATAATCCCCGTGGTGAATCATCTGGCCCCAGCCGATGCCGAGGCTCCGCGCCATCTTCAGGAGAGGAAAGATGTTGAACGACATGCCTCTGCCGAGCAGGAACATGATGTCGTCTTTGTCGATCACGTTGGCCAGAACGTCCTTGGCCTCGTCGGTCTCGCGCCAGCCGAGCTTGGCGCCGTCGAGTAAGGCGTGAAACGGTTCCGGCTCGAGCACGGCGCCCGAGAGATTGTGGTTGCCCAAGTCCAGCGCCTTGTCGATGACACACACGTCGATGTCCGGCTTGAGGACCTTTAGTTGAATCGCAGTAGCCAGACCGGCCGGCCCGGCCCCCACGACCAGAACCGACACTTTGTCATACTCATTGTTGTTCGGCACTTGCTGTTCCTCAATCAAAGGAATAGGTCCTATTGGACCCATAGGACCTATGTCGTTTCACTCGTTGCCAAGAGCTTGCACCAATTGCGGGACCACCTCTTCGGCGGTTCCGACAACGTAGTAATCGCATTGCCTGAAGATCGGTGCGTTGTGATCGCTATTGATCGCCACGATGGTCTCGGTGTTGGCCACGCCGATCATGTGCTGGATGGCGCCGGAGATGCCAATCGCCACGTAGAGCTTCGGGCCGATGGCGGTGCCCGTCTGGCCCACTTGGTGGACGCGTTCGACAAACCCCTGCTCGACGGCGGCGCGCGAGGCGCCGAATTCGACCTGGGTATCGAGCCGCTTGTTCAGGCCGGAGCACAGCGCTTTGAGCAGCCGGTCGAAGCTGTCGCGGTTCTGCATTCCCTTACCGCCGGAGACAATGACCTCGGCGCCAAAGTCCACGCTGCCGCTGCCCAACTCCGTATTGATGATTTCGAGACTGACATCGTCCTCGGTGAGCTCGACCTTGTGCTTGACGACCTTGCCCTTACGCTTCGGATCGGCTGGCAGGCGTTTCATCACGCCGGGCCGGGCCGTGGCCATCTGGCTCTTGGAGTTCTTCGTGCGAATAGTGGCCATGACGTTGCCGCCGAGCGCCGGACGCGTCTGCAGGAGCAGGCCAATGTCACCCTTACGGGAGCTGTCGCGGACGTCCAGCCCGGTGCAGTCGGCGGTCAGGCCGCATTGGACGCGATAGGAAACCATCGGCGCCAGCATTCGTCCCTGGGGCGTGGCCGCGCAGAGCACGATCTGAGGCACGTACTTGTCAATCGCATCCGCCACCGCCTTGCGATACGCCGTCGGGTCGAATT
>CAYNQP010000627.1:0-2845 GCA_964399325.1 uncultured Pirellulales bacterium | reverse complement strand
TAGCTACTGGCGCAATTGCCCATCTTAACACGGCCGGAATTTCGTCAGTTTTTTTTCGTGCGATTGCCCTGGGTCCGGATTGGCCCGCGGTTGCAGGTCTGCCCTGTCAGCGGGGATAGAGCAAATGGACTTCTCCTCGCCGCCGAGTCGGCGTCGGACCGGCCCACGTCCTGCTTCCTCCGCGGTGCCGCGGATTGAGGACCCACCTTACTTGAGGAACTGAATCGCTATCGGGTAGCGCCACTGCTCGCCGCGGCTGGCCTTGACGGCGCCCATGACGATCAGGACAATATGGACAATCGTCAGCGCCGGGACCAGGACAAACCCAATGAAAATCGCGCACAGCAGCGAGGCCGCGGCGTAGTATATCATCAGCGAGATCTGGTAGTTCATCGCCGCCCGCCCGTGCTCGTTAACGAACTTGTGCTTGTCCTTTTCGCTGAGCCAAATGACCAGCGGCGCAATGAAGCCGGCAACGCCCAGAATATGGCACAGCATCGCCATGTTCCGGGCCTCGTGAGATGTCTCAACGAGCGTCTCATCGAGTTCAGGACCTGACGAGTGAGGTGCTGGTTGATTTCCAGGCGACTCCCATTGTTGATCTTTTTTTTCTTCTGTCATGATCTGACTCCCGTCCTGTGCGTCAAAAGGAACGCAGGATCTTGTATCTGTGCTGCCACACAGTCTTAGCAGAAACCCCGCAGGCGGTCAAGTCCCTGCTGGACCGAGCGTCTGTCGTCCAGCGATCGCGGCAAAAGGCATTTGCCCGAGGTTCTCATTGCAGCATATACTGTAAGACATGGACGGATCGGGAAACGTAGGTATTGCGTTGGGACTGACGTTGCTGGCGGGCCTTTCCACGGGGATCGGCAGCGCTATTGCCTATTTTATCAAGCGGCCCAAGATCGTCTATCTGTCGTTTTCGCTCGGCCTCTCGGCAGGCGTGATGATCTATGTCTCCTTCGTGGAACTGCTGCCTATTGCCATAGACGGCATCGGCGAGGGACTCGGGGTCCTCTTCTTCTTCGCCGGTATCGTCTTCATTGGCGTGATCGATCTGCTGGTGCCCGAGCAGGAGAACCCGCACAACTACGAAGGACTGGATCAGCCGGAAACCGGCGTGCACGACCAGCGACTCATGCGCGCCGGGGTGATGACGGCCCTGGCGATCGGCATTCACAATTTCCCGGAAGGGTTGGCAACGTTTGCCTCAGCCCTCAACGATCCTCACCTGGGCGTTTTCATCGCGATTGCCATCGCCATTCACAACATCCCGGAAGGCATCGCGGTTTCCATACCAATCTTCTACGCCACGCGCAACAAGAAGAAGGCGTTCGTGTATTCCTTCCTGTCGGGCATATCGGAGCCGGTCGGCGCCCTCGTTGGCTATCTAATCCTGATGCCCTTCCTGACGCCGATGGTGCTGGCCGGAACGCTGGCCCTCGTGGCCGGGATCATGGTTTACATCTCTCTCGATGAACTGCTGCCGATGGCGCACCGCTACGGCCACGGCCACCTCGTCATCAGCGGCGTGGCCCTCGGCATGCTCATCATGGCCGTCAGCCTCCTGATGCTGTGAGCGTACTGGCGGTATGGCTTCCCCTGCCATATAGCGCATGACCTTACCCAAAACAGGCAAGCCTCGTCAGCATGAGGCTCACCTTCCTTCTAACTGTATTGCGGTATGTCAACTCTGAACCGCTGGCTGTGTTTTGAGCACGGACGTGGCGGTCTTGATCACGCCGGCAATGTCGGCCAGGTCGGACGGGATAATCATCGTGTTGTTGGTCTTGGCCAGCTTGCCGAATTCGTCCAAGTATTGCTGGGCGATACGCAAGTTGACCGCGTCGGCGCCGCCCTTTTCGTTGATGGAGGCGCCAATCTTCCTGATCCCCTCGGCCGTGGCCTCCGCCACGCGCTGAATCTCGATCGCGCGACCTTCCGCCTCATTGATACGCTTCTGCTTCTCGCCTTCCGAGCGCTCGATCATCTCCTGCCGGTCACCTTCGGCCCGGTTGATCTTGGCCTGCCGGTCACCTTCGGACTCGGCGATGGTCGCGCGCTTTTCGCGCTCGGCCCGCATCTGCTTTTCCATCGCGTCCTTGATGCTCTGAGGCGGCAGAATATTCTTCACCTCGTAGCGCGTGACTTTGACGCCCCACGGATCGGAGGCCTTATCGACGGCTTCGACGATGACCGTGTTGATCTTCTCCCGCTCTTCGAAGGTCTTGTCCAGGTCGAGCTTGCCCATGACGCTACGCATCGTGGTCTGGGCCAATTGCGTCGCGGCGAACCGATAGTTGTCGATGCCATACGAGGCTCTCTTGGGGTCACCGACCTGCATGTAGAGAATGCCATCGACCTCGACCGCGATATTGTCCTTGGTGATACACTGCTGCGGCGGCACATCGACCGCCTGTTCCTTCAGCGTGTGCCGGTACGAGACCCGATCGACAAAGGGCAGCAGCACATGAAAGCCGGCCTCGAGCGTGGTCGAGTACTTGCCCAGACGCTCGACGATGTAGGCCTGTTTTTGCGGGACGATGCGAATCGTCTTGACGAAGATGATGAACGCGAAAACGAGCAGGCCGATCAGTACAACGGTCAACGGATTGACAGGCAGTTCAGCTAACATGGCATTCTCCTCTCACTGATGAGATTCATAGGGTTCAACGATGCTTGCACGTTTCCTCTACGCGGGTTTCACTTTCAGTGTCAGGTTGTCCTTCTGCGTGATTTCCACCACGCCGCCGGCCGCGATGTCCTGGGTCGCCTCGGCCGTCCAATGGGTCCCATGAAACTCCACCTTGCCCGGCTGTTTGGGCGCAATCGCCGTGGTGACAAC
>CAYNQP010000626.1:0-2849 GCA_964399325.1 uncultured Pirellulales bacterium | reverse complement strand
GGCAGCCCAGTCTATCAAGCTCGCCCCGCGCCCACCATCCGTAGGGCAGGTCAGAATGTCTTGTTGCAGTCGTTGGGAACGAACACGCAATCCCATTGGAAGCTGGGGTCGCCTCTCGGCTGCGGGGGGATCGTGCCTGCTACTTCTCCTCGGAAGAGCTCGATCTTCTTGCCGTCCACATACCCGATTATGGTCTTGGCAGTTACCGTGCTCTTCTCGGGTACTTGCCCAAATAGTCCGGCAAATCTGTCGGCCTTCAGCTTGTCCCAGAATATCTGGGTCAATCCACCGGGGAAACCGTTAAGATAGTCCAGATACAGCCCCGTGTGTTCCACAAACAAAGGATGCCCCACTTGCTCAAATGCTTTGATTGCCTTGTCACGTACCAACGATTCTGCGTCTTCGGTCTGAAGTTCTTCTATCGGGTACGTGATTGGAATCACAGTGATTCCAAGCGGCTTGAGTATTCTTTTTGCCTCAGCAATCTTGAGCGGGTTTTTGGATACGAACCTAAGTTCGGTCACGGGCAGTACCTTTCAGTGTCTGTTGCCCCAGACGAAATCGTGTGGTCCGTCTGTTCATCTCATCCAGGAGGCCGGCGTCGCCAAAATAGGACTTAAATATTGAATACTCACGTGACAGGGGACTGCAGTTGACGGCAGGATTGTCCGAACACAGCACAAAAGGGATATCTCTGTCAATAAACTCCTTTACAAGATGTGCACACATTTCACGTACCTGCCCTGAAAGGTAGTTAGTGGACAGACATACTTCGACGCATATGTCGTACTCGAGTGCTTCTTCCATCAGTTCCTCAGACTTCACCAATGCAAGTCCATGCCCGATTCGTTCTACTCTGCAGTCTCTGATGGCCCAGTCAAGCATCTCGGTAGATCCTTCCTCACCCGCGTGTACGGCAATACCGAGTCCCAGGCCATCTCTTGCATCTCTGAATAACCTGGATATGCTGCTGTCAATGCCCGCATCTTCGCCTCCCGATATATCAAGCCCCACTATGGTGCCGGGTTGTCGTACGCTCCGGATTGCGGCTACAAGTGTTTCTGCATGAGCTCTGGAGCGATGTAGTCTATCCAAGGAGAGGACGAGCTTAGCCTCCACTGAGTGCTCTCGTCCATAGTGTTGGAATGATTCTACGAGCCACCAGATGCTGTCAGCCAGCGAAACAGCGTTGAGTTCCGAGATATTAAATGGTGAATTGCGAGCTTCAACATAGGTTACATGGTCGTCAGCAAATGCCTTGAATGCCGCGTTCACCATGAGGTCAAGGCAGGCTTGGCCAATCGGGAACTTCTTGAACACAAGCCAAGGTTTCAGGTAATCCTGAAGTCCCTTCACTGGACTGGGCAGAGTTAGGTCCTGAGAGATATCGAAGTTCTTCGGAAGAGTAACCCGATACTCTTGTGCGAGTCTCTCTATCACCTCAGAAGGGACCGCTCCATTAAGATGTACATGCAAATCTGCCTTTTCTACATCTGCAAAAGACATGGTCTCATCTCATAAGCCAAAGCATCGCAACATCGCTGTATCGGCCGGCTATGAACCGGACTTTAGCAAGAGTTTGTGTTTCTGCTTGGGGAGAGGGCTGTTGTGTGGTGGGGGTGGGTGCGAACGAAGGCGACCGGGGCCCAGACCAAGGAGGTGTGGTCCAGAGCCCCGGTTGCTTGGGTTACACGGCCTTGTCAAGCGCTGGTGGCCTTGACTCTTTCTTCTTGTGACATCTTGGCGAGGTTCTCTACCTCTTTGACATCGAGGCCGAGGCCCTTGGCGACGCGCTTGCCGTAATCGGGGTCGGCTTTGTAGAACAGGGCGGTCTGGCGGAGTTGGATGCGTTTCATCGCGCCGCCGAGATGGGCGACGATGTTGCCGACCAGGTGCTCGCGGTCGGTGTCGGTCATGACGCGGCGATAGAGCTCGCCCGGCTGGAAGAAGTCGTCGTCGGTCAGCTCCTGGGGATGCCGGGCCGCGACGCCCTCCAGTTCGATGGGAGGTTCGGCGACGCTCGCGTCGGGGGCCGGACCGCCCATGGAGTTGGGCCAGTAGTTGGGCCCGCCTTTGCCGTTGTCATCGGGCCGCATGGATCCGTCGCGCTGGTAGGTAGCCGCCTTGCAGCCCTTGGGCGTATTGACGGGCAGAAGCTGGTAGTTGGTGCCCAGCCGATACAGGTGGGCATCGTGGTACGAAATGAGGCGGGCCTGCAGCATCTTGTCGGGCGAGGCGGCGATGCCGGGCACGAAATTGCCCGGTGAGAACGCCGACTGCTCGACCTCGGCGAAGTAGTTGTCCGGATTGCGATTGAGCGTCATCCGGCCGATCTCGATGAGCGGGTAGTCCGCGTGCGGCCAGATCTTCGTGACGTCGTTGATGTTCCACCGGTAAGTCTGGGCGTCGGCGGCCGGCATGATCTGCACGCACACCTTCCACGAAGGATAGTCGCCCTTGTCGATAGCGTTACGCAGATCGAGCGTGGCGTGATCGGGATTCTCGCTCGCCAGCTTGGCGGCTTCCTGACGGGTGAGCGTTTTGTTGCCCTGCTCGGTCTTGAAGTGGTACTGGATCCAGCAATACTCGCCCTTGGCGTTGTACCACTTGAACGTGTGGCTGCTGTAGCCGTTCATGTGGCGGAAGCCGTCCGGCGTGCCCCGGTCGGAGAACAGGACGGTCACCTGGTGGATCGACTCGGGCGTCAGCGACAGGAAGTCCCAGAACATATCGGGGTTCGGGGCGTTCGTGGCCGGCTCGCGTTTCTGCGTGTGGATGAAGTCGGGGAACTTCAGCGGGTCGCGGATGAAGAAGACCGGCGTGTTGTTGCCGGTCATGTCGTAGTTGCC
>CAYNQP010000625.1:0-2852 GCA_964399325.1 uncultured Pirellulales bacterium | reverse complement strand
CCGTGCCTGGCGATAAGCCGTCCCACCGCGTCCATGTGTCGCTGCTCGGAGGCGCTGATGTTGGTAAAGATGGGGCAATCCCATGCGTCGGCCAGGGCCAGATACACGTCCCGCGCCATCTTCTCTTCTTCGCGCATGTAGACGATGTGGGCGATCTCGACCTCGGTCAGTGGCACCAGCGCCGTGCCGCTGCCGAGACCGCGGTTCGGTCTCTGGGCCGGACCGGCGGCATAGGTCAGGCCAATGAGGAGTCCGAAAAGTGCAACTGTCAGAAGTAGTGTCTTGGCTTTCATAATTAACCCCCTTGAGAATAAGTTGTGTTTTCTTCGTTGCTTTCTTTAACACGGTTCCGGAACGACATACAATCACCCCTTGAACGTAAGAAGGCCTTGAGAACCTGCGGTGCATTTTGACGAAATCCGTCTCTTGCGAACTATCCGGTCTTCGGACCCGTATGAACGGGCGAATTCCCGGACGTATTCGTCGGCATCCGAGCACTCTATGGTAAATGAACAATCCAGCGATGTTGACTTGATGGCGCAACTTGGCGCTGGAGACATGGCGGCGCTGGGTTTGCTGGCCGAGCGGCACCAGGGCCGGGTGGCGTCGCTGGCCTATCGCCTGCTGGGCGACTGGCACCGGGCCGAAGATGTCACGCAGGAGACCTTTCTGCGTTTGCAGCAAGCGGCCCGGCACTACCAGCCGCGGGCGAAGTTCACGACGTGGTTGTATCGAATTGTCTATAACCTGAGCATCGACGAGCAGCGAAAGGCGGCCGGCGGTCCCGCGTCGCGGGAAGTGTCCGAGGCGGGCGGGCAGGACATCTCGGCGAGCGACTCCGTCGAGAAGCACGAGGCGGCCCGGCTGGTGCGGGAAGCCGTCAACGGGCTTCCGGAAAGGCAACGCCGCGTGGTCATCCTTCATCGCTATGAAGGTCTCAGCCACGCCGAAATCACCGAGGTTACCGGCTGGAGCCAGTCGGCGGTGGAGTCGTTGCTGGTCCGGGCCTACGAGAATCTCAGAAAAAGCTTGGCAAAATACCAGGATTTTGCGCCTTAGACCGCAGGCATCGACCTTCGGCGCCCGTTCAAGAGATGAGGCAAGGGCTATGGAACACGCAAGCGACATCGAGTTGATCGAACTGGTGGCCAAGCGGCTGGATGCAGCGCGGGAAAGGGCCATTCTCGTGCATCTCGAAGGCTGCGCCAGGTGCTGCGTCAAGCTCGCGGATATTCGCAATACCTGGGATATCCTGGGGGCATGGGAGGTCCGCCCGAAGCAACATCTGGATGTCGAACGGCTACGCGTTCTGGCCGAGCAGGCCGGCGCGCCGGCCACAGGAGGCAGGACAATCCGCCTGCGTGCCGCGGGTACGCTGTTTCGGGTCGCCGCGTCAATCGCCGTGGCGGGCCTCGTGGGATACGCCGGCGGGCAGTGGAGTCTCACCCGGGCGCAAATGCCTTTGTCACCCGAGTCGCCGGCCTATCTGTCGGCTCTGGGGCTGGAGGTCGGTCAGAGTCTCTCCTCGCTTGTTCTTGATGACGAAGTTGCGGCCGGAGAGGAGGGCTAACATGAAGCGTCGCCATTCTTTGCTGCTTGCCGTTGTGATTCTGGCGGTGGGTATGACGTCGTTCGTCACCGGACGGCTGGTTGCCTCCCGGCGGCAGGCTGAATCCGAGCCCGACGGCTGGCTGCAAAACGCTCCCACGCGGGTTCGAGAGGCTGACCGGGAGTTCGAGCTCAGCGCCCGGCGATTAGCTCAAACGGTGACATCTCAGAAGAACGCTCTGGCCCGGCTGCTTGCTGATCCCTGTTCGACCGATACACAGGTCCTCGCCCAGGTCGACCGGGTGATCGGGTCGAACGCGGTCCTGATGACGGCGGTCGGCAAGCACCTTGTGGAACTACGCGACGGCCTGCCACCACAGCAGAGGCAGCGCTTGATGAGGTCGTGCGTCGGTTCGTTGCGGGGCCAGGTGCAGCAGCGGTACCGCTGGCGCGGGGGCGCCCAGGAAGATGCCCCTCGGCAAGGCGGAGACAATGAATATGGCCGTGGACGCGGCGGTGGTGGGTTGGGGCCCGGTCGAGGGAGACAATACCGAGGAGGTCGCGACAGCAGCGATGCGCCGGCTGACAAGCTTCAATTGACCGCCGAGCAGGTGGCCTTCGCTCAGGACCACGACCCGGACTTCTCTGAGGATTGTGCCCGTTTGAAGGACGAAGTGGGCATGGCATGCGCTGCTCTGCTGGCCGCCTTTGATGACGTCGAACTCAGTGACGAGGATATCCTGTCTGAGCTCGACGGGTTGATCGAGGCCCATAGTGGTCTCGAACGCAGGGTGGCTCAGTACGTTATCACGATACGACCGCATCTTTCCCCTCAGCAAAGGCAGCGTCTTGCGAGCCTGAGCCGAGGCGGGTATCGGTTTCGCGATGGGGACCCCGTACCGAGGGGCACCGGCTCTATCGGACAACTGATGTCTGGTACTGTGTTCGGGCAGATCATCGCGGACCCCATCTAAACGTCAATCGCATCCTTTCTATGCGAGTCTCTGCAAACGTCCTTGACAGACGGCACGCGGCTGTCTATCTTTCCGGCGATGGCGTGCTGCGAGTCAGCCCAAGGGATTGTGGCCGGGCGCAGGGACAGGCAGCCGTGAAGGAGAAGAATACGCCGTGCGAAGGTTTCTGACCGTTTGCGTTTGCGTCAATGCCGTTATCATTACCGTCCTGAGTCTCACCCTTTTCATCGTACCGGCAGGGACATTGGTGCGCAGCCTGTGCGAGCGTGGCCTGCGCCAGGGCGAAATACCCCGCTGCGCGTTTCGTTGGCATCGGGCGTTGTCACCGAA
>CAYNQP010000624.1:0-2853 GCA_964399325.1 uncultured Pirellulales bacterium | reverse complement strand
GCCGTGATCGCGGCCGAAAATCCATTGTCGATATTCACGACCGTCACCGCCGAGGCACAGCTATTGAGCATGGTCAGCAGGGCCGACAGCCCCTGGAAACTCGCTCCGTATCCCACGCTGGTCGGCACCGCAATAATGGGACATCCAACCAGACCGCCTAGGACGCTGGCCAGTGCGCCTTCCATGCCTGCCACCACGATCAAGATATTAGCCTTTTGCAGATCGGGCAAATGGCCGAAGAGCCGATGCAGCCCCGCGACGCCCACGTCACAGACAAGCTCCGTGCGCTGGCCCATGATCTCAGCGGTCACTTTGGCCTCCATCGCCACCGGCAAGTCGGCGGTTCCCGCTGTGACAATGGGCAGAACGCTTCGCGACGGCGGCAGCTCCTTTTGTTCGAGGACGATGGTACGGGCCAGTTTGTCATAGCACGCTTCTGGAAACTTGCCTGTCTTTACCAGGGCCTCGAATGCCTCCGGCGTGGCCCGTGTTGCCAGGACGTTGTTGCCCTTGGCCGCCAGCGCGTCGAAGATCGTGACGATCTGCTCGGTGGTCTTGCCCGGACAGAAGATGACTTCGGGAAAGCCCTGTCTGATTTGGCGATGATGGTCTACTCGTGCGAAGCCCAGGTCCTCGAACGGGAGGTGTCGAAGCCTCTCCATAGCGGCCCCAACGTCCATGTGGCCCGTCTTGACCTGCTCCAACATATCTCTAAGGTGTTCTGCCTGTATCGGTCACCTCCCGGCCTGCGGCGTCTTGCCGGACCTTGGCCCTCGTTCATGCTTGCAATCAGCCGGTCGCGCTGGGCTCCAGCGTCAGATCGGCGAACAGCCCGGCCTGGTATTTGTGAAACGCCAGAGAGGCTACCATGACCGCATTGTCGGTGCAATATTGTTTTGGAGCGACCAGCAGCTTCAATGGCGGGCGGCTTCGGTCACACATTCTCTTGAGCGCCTCGCGCAGCGCGCTGTTGGCCGCGACGCCGCCGCCCAGGAGCACCGTCCTGGCGCCGATGCGGTCGCCGGCGCGCTTGGTCTTCTTGACGAGTACGTCGATCACCGCTGCTTGGAACGATGCCGCGATGTCGGCAATTTCCTGTTCGCTCATCTGGTCTATGCGGTCCGCGCCCTTCATGTCCTGGCCGCGACAGTGATAGAGCACCGCGGTTTTGAGCCCGCTGAAAGAGAAATCCAGCGAGCCGCGTCCCAGCATCGAACGCGGGAAGCGAATCGCCTTGGGATTGCCGTTGCGGGCGATCTTCTCGATGCTTGGCCCGCCGGGGTAGGGCAGTCTCAGGATGGTCGCGACCTTGTCGAACGCCTCGCCCGCCGCATCGTCGATGGTGGAGCCCAACAGCGTCAACTCCAGGGGTGATTCGCAATCGTAAAGCGAGGTATGCCCCCCTGAAACCACCAGCGCCACGGCGGGCAGCCCCAAATGCTCTTCGCCGAGCAGTGCCGATTGCAGATGGGCGTGCAGGTGATTGATCGCAATCAGGGGCTTGCCCCACATGAAACTCAGGGTCTTCGCGGCCGTGACTCCCACGACCAGTGCGATGGTCAGGCCCGGCCGGTTCGCAATGGCGACCGCATCGATATCGTCCTTGCTCGCTTTCGCCTGCTTCATCGCCTCAGAGATGACCGGGAGGATATTCTCGATATGCGCCCGCGAGGCGATCTCAGGCACGACGCCGCCATATTTCTCGTGCAGCTTGGTCTGCGAGGCGACGATGGACGAGCGCACATTGCGTCCGTCAGTGACAATCGCGGCGGCTGTTTCGTCGCAGCTTGTCTCGATACCGAGAATCGTAACGTGTTTTGGACCCGATGGCATAGGTGGCTGATAGTAGCCCGATAGGGCGGGTATGTCAATCCCGGAGGTTCCCGCGCCCGGGTTCTGTGTTTAGAATGGCCCGTGTGCGAAAGAAATGAGCAGGGCCCCTCACAACTGGAGCAGCGTTATGAGCAAAGTGGATGACGCGGTCGAACGCTTTTGTGCCGGCGCCGCCTGTTCGCAGGCGATTCTGGCGACGTACAGTGAAGACCTCGGGCTCGCGTGCGAGCCGGCGATGAAGCTGGCCGCTGGCTTCGCGGGCGGGATGCGACTGGGCGAAACGTGCGGAGCCGTCACGGGAGCCTTCATGGCCTTGGGGCTCAAGTACGCCGGGGCCAATTGTGAGCAGCTCGACGGTCGCACCGATGTCTACGCCGCACTGCGCGATTTTGTCGCGCAATTCGAGCAGCGCAACCACGTGGTCGTCTGCAAGGAGCTGCTCGGCTGTGACATCAGCACGCCGGCCGGAGCCGAGAAGGCGACGCGCGAGGGTCTCTTCCGGACCATCTGCCCCCACCTCGTCCGCGACGCCGCCGAAATCCTGGAGCAGATGCTCTAGCCTCACGTCCGGGTGTGGAATCACAATCGGATGTCGCGCTACGTCCCATACTATGCGCCGTTGGGAGTTCTGCGGCCTCGGTGGGCCCGCACCTGTAGCCATTCGCTGAAAAGATTGCAGTTACACTTGAGTTGCCATGTCACTTGGTCGATAGAGGGCAAGATGCTGGTAGGCGCCCGCACTTGGATTTCAACCTGGGGGGCTCGGGAAGAAGGTAGGTGTTTGGATTACGCAAGACTCGGACAACGGTATCACCGTTCATACTGGTTATCGATCACGACCCTGATCTTATTGCCACTGTCCGCCACAGGCTCGAGTGTGCCAAGTTCCATGTGGATACGGCCACAGACGGGCCCGAGGGACTGGAGAAGGCGGTAAGTGAGAAGCCGAATCTCATCCTGCTGGACCTGCGGATGCCGGGCGCACAGGGTCACGACCTGCTGGAGAGTCTCAGAAAAGAC
>CAYNQP010000623.1:0-2856 GCA_964399325.1 uncultured Pirellulales bacterium | reverse complement strand
TTCAGTGCCGCAGTTTGGACAGGTGAATCGGCATTCGTTCTGGCTCATTCAGAGGTCTCCGCTCAGGTTTGCTTCGTTGGGACTTCCAGTCCGGGGATTTCAATGAGCAAGAAGAAACGGTCACAGCCCCTAATTTCACCTTGAAATGTCCTGTTTCTCTCGCCGAACGTGGGGCAATAGCTGCCCATTTCACATTTTCTCCCAACGCGTCCAGTTGCAGGCCCCACATCATGTCTGCGTCGCACAGGGCCCTTCGTTCCACATCCACGGTGCTATTGTAGGGTCAGGGCGGCAGAAAGGTAAAGAGGGAAACGCGCGTTCATAGACATTTTTTTTCCTGAAGCGTCGTACGTGAAGGGTGAAGCGGGCAGGGGCCGAAGGACAGGCGGAGGCCCGAGGGCGGTGGACTGCCGACGGAAGGCGGGGGCTTTGAGTTGATGATGGGTCCTGAATCTGTGTGAATCGGCGCTGACCCCTGCCGGCACCGGGGCAAGCGTGTCTGCGGAGAAGGTATTTGATTTTGGAATTGGGTCCGGACCGGGGACCGGGATGACATGATGACGGGTTTTGTAGTCGGGGGGAGAGGTTTCACCGCAGAGGTCGCCGAGGTACGCGGGGGAGTGAGAAGAGACGGCGGAGTGGACTCCACCCTACGGCTCGTAACTGCGTGTCTCCGAACGGCTTACAGCGGCGCCGAGCCGGTGACGCCGGGCCGATGGACGAGAAGGCTCTGGCCCCCCGGTCACGGGAATTGTGGCTTTGGAAGATCGGGCGGAGGATACTTGACAATTGGACAGGGCCCGGTATATTTGTAGAAACACCACAATGCTATGCGGTATTGGATAAAGGATATATGGCGAAAGTAACACTGCCCGACGGAAGTGCCCTGGAGGTTGCCGAGGGCGCAACCGTGCGGCAGGTGGCCGAGCAAATCGGTCCGGGGTTGGCCAAGGCCGCCCTGGCTGGCAGGGTCAACGGTGTGCTCGTCGATCTGGCGGCGCCTGTCACGGACAGTCCGCAGATCCAGATTATCACGCCGAAGGACGAAGACGGGCTCGACGTGATGCGCCACAGTTGTGCGCACGTCATGGCGGAGGCGATTTGCAGCCTCTGGCCGGAGGCCAAACTCGTGTACGGGCCCACGGTGGAGGATGGGTTCTACTACGACATCGATCTGGATGAGCCTATCCGGCCGGATGATTTCCCGCGTATCGAAGCCAAGATGCAGGAAATCGCGGACGCCGATCGGCCCTTTGTCCGCACGGAGATGTCGCGCGACGAGGCGCTGGCGAAGCTCAAGAGCGATAAGTACAAGACCGACAACATCCAGCGCGTCGATAGCGAGGTCATCAGCTTCTACGCGCAGGGCGACGGCTTCGAGGACCTCTGCCGGGGGCCGCATGTGCCCAGTACCGGCAGAATCGGCAGCTTCAGGGTCATGTCCGTCGCGGGGGCCTACTGGCACGGCGACGCCACCCAGAAGATGCTCCAGCGGGTCTACGGCACGGCCTGGCCGACGAAGAAGGAGCTGGACGAGCATCTGCACCGGCTGGACGAGGCCAAGAAGCGGGACCACCGCGTGCTGGGCAAGCAACTGGAACTGTTCAGCTTCAGCGAGATGGGGCCGGGCTTTGCGTTCATGCACCCCAAGGGGATGGTCATCTGGAACGAGATGGTCGGATTCCTGCAGGGCCTCAACCGCAAGTATGGGTATAAGGAGATCCGCACGCCGATCATTCTGAACGAGGAGCTCTGGCACAAGAGCGGCCACTGGGATAACTACAAAGAGAACATGTATTTCAGCGAGATCGACGGGGTCGGCTACGCCATCAAGCCGATGAACTGCCCCGGCGGCTGCCTGCTGTACCGAACCACCAAGCACTCATACCGCGAGTTTCCCATGCGGATTGCGGAATTCGGCATGGTGCACCGGCACGAGGCCAGCGGCGTGATGCACGGCCTGTTCCGGGTCAGGCAGTTCACCCAGGACGACGCGCACATCTACTGTATGCCCAGCCAGATCGAAGCGGAAATCGTCGGCGTGATCGACCTGATCTTCGAGACTTATAGGACCTTTGGTTTCGAGGATTTCGCCATCGAGCTCTCGACCAAGCCGGACAAGCACATCGGCTCGGATGAGGTTTGGGACACGGCCACAAATGCCCTCAAGGGGGCGTTGGCCCACAAGGGGATTGACTACAAGGTTAATGAGGGCGACGGCGCGTTCTACGGGCCCAAGATCGATTTCCACGTCCGGGACTGCCTCAGGCGGTCCTGGCAGCTCGGCACGATCCAACTGGATTTCTCCATGCCGCAGCGGTTCGAGCTTGTCTACACGGATCAGGACAATACGGAGAAGACTCCCGTGATGATCCACCGGGCCGTGCTGGGCTCGTTTGAGCGGTTCATGGGGATTCTTATCGAACAATACGCCGGGGCGATGCCTATATGGTTATCGCCCGAACAGGCGAGGGTGTTACCGATTAGTGAGAAGACAAACGAGTACGCACACGGCCTTCAGCAACAATTGGTTGCGGCGGGGCTGCGCTGTAGCGCCGACCTGTCCGACGAGAAGATTGGGGCCAAGATCGCCAAATCGCACGGTGAGAAGGTTCCGTATATGCTGGTAGTGGGCCCCAAGGAGGTCGAATCCAACAACGTCAGTGTGAGGATTCGGGGCGGCCAAGAGAACCGGACGATGTCAGTAGACACGTTTTTGGCAACGATTACGCGCCAAATTGCCGATAAAGACCTAGACGTTTCGTTCTAATGTAAGTGTTGCGGCCCAAGATGCAATACGCGGATGGGCCGGGGAAGGAGTTTATATCGCTTTTTCAAGAAAGGCAAGGTGGTCCG
>CAYNQP010000622.1:0-2857 GCA_964399325.1 uncultured Pirellulales bacterium | reverse complement strand
TCAAGTATAAAGCTAGGCTGAGGCGCAGTTTTGACTTGATTTTTGCCACCAGACACCGATAATAGAGCATATACTTTGGCAGGTGCATGGACGCAGGGACAGCAGGAGGTTTGTTTGGCAGAAGCGGAAGAAGTCCAAGATGACGTGGGGCGAGAGCCGCCTGGGCCAATGGTCTTGGCAATCAACATTTGCGATATGGTCATTCGCGATGAGTTGACGCACAAGGTATCCCTAATCGGGCTTTTTGGTATCATCTGGGCAGGTAAGTTTCCCTGTAGGCACCCGCTGATGCACATACATGTTGCTATGACGGGGGGGCACGGCAAGCAAGATATCGAGATCCGGCTTGTCCGCGTGGCTGACGAGAAGCCGATAATAGGTACAAAGGGTGCGATGGAGTTCCCTGATCCGCTCCAAGTAGTCGAACTGACTTTTGCGTGGGCGAATGTAGGCTTTGAGGAACCAGGCGAGTATGCCGTAGAGGTTTGCTGTGGAAAGAATGGTCTTCCTCTGGCGAGCAGAAAGTTCAATGTCATTCCATTAGACACGAACTCTCCGGCATCCAAGGGCGAGGAGACATAGACATGGTAAAGGCGAGTTCTGCGCCGACAGGATACGTGTGTTTCGATCAGACAGAGCAATCGGCGTGCGATTCGCCAGATCAAGCTTGTGCAAGGCCGTCGGTGTTTTGTCAGACAACGGGATGGCATGCTGTCAGGTACGATACTGACAGCCAACAGGCGGAAGACGAACGCGACGTTGAGGATTCTCTTGAGGCATTGAAAGAACCTCCGGGCGTGAGGCTTGATGAGCTAAGGCGGGAATTGGGTGCCAAGTGGGAAGAGGCAACTTGGATTGAGGCTCTTGAAGGCGAGGTTAGGATGCTGAAAGAGCGGTGTCTGTCCCTGGAGGTACATAGCCCGCTCCTTATTCCTGTGGAATCACTGGCACCCGAGCCGTATGCTGTGATCAAGCCCATTCCTGCGGTTGTCCGCAAAGAGGATGATGAGTACATTGCTTCATTCTTCGACGCGAACCTCGCTGCGAGCGGAGATACACAGGCAGAGGCGATTTTCAATTTGAAGGACATTATCGTGGCTGCACTTGAGCTTTTCGCAGACACAGATGAAGGTCATTTAGGCCCTGGGCCTCTGCGGCAGAAGAGGGTTTTGGAGGAGTTCGTACTGGAGAGGAAGTGAGCAATGGCGCTTATCACGAAGGAGCTTGCCCTTCGAATCGCCAGGAAACTCGACGCGGAAATAGTGGGCCGCAACAAGCCACACGACATCGCGCTAGTAAGGCATCAGGGGAAGCTCGTTGCGCAGTTTGGCATTCGTCGTGGCTCCAGCAAGAATACGGGCCACGATCATATCCCCGGGCAGATCTTTGTCAGTCCCAGAGATGCTCGCTTGCTTGGGCAGTGTCCTTTGTCAAGAGAGGAGTGGATCCGAATTGTCAGCGAGAAGGGACGAGTGTAGACACGGCCGAGGCTGGCTATGGTCCGCCATTATCATCTGTCACCGTTGCCTGGCGGCGGCGCGCAGGACGGCTTTGGCGGCGGCCAGGCGGACTTGGGTGGATGGGTCGGCCAGGAGCTTGGGCAGGTATTTCATCAGGGGGTCGGAGCCGATTTCGCCCGCGGCCAGGGCGGCCATGACCTTCACGCGTTCCTGACCCTGGGGGTCGGCGTCATCGGCAACCTCTTTCTGGAAGGCGTTGAGGACCTCGGCTTCGCCGATGGGCTCGCCGAGTTTGCCGAGTTGGGTGGCTGCGGCCAGCCTGACTTCCACGACCGGGTCGTCGAGCATGGTAATCAGTGCATTCTTAGCTTGCTCGGTTCCGAGGGTGCCCATGGCCTCAACCCCTACGATGCGGTCATCGGCATAGGCGCTGATAAGCCGGGTCCAGAGCTTGGGATAGATTCGGGCGTCGTGCAGCATGGCAATCGACTGGGCCGCCTGCAGGACCACCTTGTCGGCGGAGTCCCGCTGCTGCAACGTCCAATAAAGAAAACGCAGGGCTTCCTGTTGGCCGCTCTTGCCTAGCAGCAGCGCGGCGTTGGCCCGCACGGTCTGGTCCTGGCTGGTAATCGCCTCACAAAGGGGTTTGAAGTACTCGCCCTGGCCCAGCTTCATCATCGCGTAGGCCGCGGCCAGCTTGACGCTCTCATCAGAATCATTCAGCATGAGGGCGATCTCATTCTTCGCCAACGCGTATTGGAGGTCTCCGGTGGCCAGGGCCGCGAGAAAACGGACCGGGGCCGCCGAATCGCGGAACAGTCGTCCGGCTCGGGGCATCAGCCGGACTTGGCCGGTCGTCGCGATGACTTCAATGCCATTGGCCCGGATGCGCGGGTCGGGATCGATCAGCGCGTTGAGCACAATCTCCTGGGCCTGGGCCGGGGGACTGCCGGTGATGCGGGGGGGCGCCGCGGAGGAGGGAGCGGTCTGGGTCGGCTGTTCGCATCCCGCGACAGCCATGAGCAGGCTCAAAACGGCTATCCATCGCATCTCAAGACTCCCGTGTGTTGGCGATCGCTCAGCGACTCCGCTTTCGATCCGGCTTGCCGGCCTTGCGTCGGGCCGTTCGCGCGACAACCGGTACCGCCAGCAGGGCGACGAAGACCGCTACGCAGATCGTATCCAACCACTGGCCGTGACGACTGTAGAACGTCACCCTCCTGTCTATCGGCATTTTGTCGAGAAACCATCCAGCCATACCGGTTCTCTGCATGGCCTCGCGGGGGAAGTCCTTGCTGGAAGCAAGGTAGCCGTCGTGAATGCGACCGACGGAATCGATCAGGCAACTGATTCCCGTGTTGACGCTGCGCAGGATGGGCAGCCGGTTCTCGACGGCC
>CAYNQP010000621.1:0-2857 GCA_964399325.1 uncultured Pirellulales bacterium | reverse complement strand
GTCCGTTTCTTCCGCATACCCGCCGCGAAGCCGCTGACCAACTCAGGAGGACAGAGGGGCTGCCGCGCAAGGACTTTTCCTAATCCGTATGAGAAGGTACTCGAGGCACAGTGATCGGAGTCTGGCAGAATCGGAGAATGGGGCAATCCGTGCCGGCCGATCTGCAACACCGTATGCTGTGTGAGTGTTCATCCGGATCCTAGCGGTCCGATCGGGATGGGAAGGATAGGGCCCTTATTGCCGTTGTGCCCCCACACGTGGGGTGAGCCTCCGATCAAACGCCAGTGTCTGTCGGCTCGGCTGGCCTGCTCGCTCACTTTGATACCATCTTCATAATGGCAATCCGCAGTTCGGGCGAGATCTCGGACCGGCGGTCGATGATAGTCTTGAGGCCTGCGTCGATTTCTCGCTCAAAAGACAAGCCAGAAACAAGCTTTCGACATTTGGGGTCAGCAGAGGATTGACAGTCTGCTTCGGAAGTGTTTTCATCTTGGGGACTTAGACGGTTTTGCGCCCGTAGCTCAGTTGGATAGAGCAACGGATTTCTAATCCGTAGGCCGAAGGTTCGAGTCCTTCCGGGCGTAGTTCACCGATTCGCCGTAAATCTCTAATCTCGAAAGGGTTTACGTTCTCCTCACCCCCTTTCTGGCGAACTTCACTCTTAACGGATTTCGCTGAGTTTTTACGGATTCTAACGGGGTTTTCGGTCGAATAGCCGGCTAAGTCGTCCGTGCCCGTTTTCACCTGTCTGGCGTTTTGGGTCCGCACCGGGAGCTTGTCAACCGCCCTGGCTTTGTCCAGCAGTCGCAGGTGTGTGCAGATGCCCATTGTGAGGTTGATGTCATTGTGCCGCATGAGCCGCTGCGCCTCTTGCGGTAAGACTCCCGACTGAGCCAGCAGCGTGCCGAATGTGTAACGTAGGGCGTGTTGCCTATCTGCTCAGAAACCCATTAACCCGCAGCAACGTCGGCACGCCGGCATCAATCCTTCCGTGCGGATCGAACTCCTGAACTTGCGGGCCGCCTCGCCGTTCCAGATGTCGGCAATGGCGTCCGTCTTGATATTGCCGATGACATAGTCATGGTAATCGCGGCAGAGTCCGACATCGCCGTTGCTGTCGATCTCCAGCGTCATGTGGATGCTGATGCACTGATCGTAGCCGAAGGTGGCGGTGTGGTCCGTGTAGTAGCGCCGGATATCGTCTGCGGTTCTGAGGTTTGGCATCATCATCGGCGGACACCGCCGGCTCTGTCTTGAGAGCCTCTCCATCTGCTCGAATTTGTCCAGGATGACCCCATGATCGAAGTCTTTCCAGGTGCCGATCCAACCGTGCTGCGTCTGCGGCTGGAAGCCAAAGCGGCGCTCGAAATCCTGTGTGTGTTGCTGGGCCGACGCCGCATCGATCCACCAGGTGAGATAGAAGATCTGCGCGTCGGCGTACTGGCTCGTAAACTCATAGAGATCAACAATCACGTCGATATTGTACAGGCTGATACAACTGAGCGGAATGACATACGGGAAGGCCAGATTCCGCTCTGTCTTTGCCGCGTGAATTGTCTCCAGCGCGGCCTTCACATCCTTGAAGTTGTTGTGGCTGGCCGTGATGCCGGGACGCTGGGTGTTGTGAATCTCCTCATTGGGACCGTCAACACTCAAGTAGACGATTTTGCAGGTCTCCAGAATGGCTTCCGCGTGTTGGACCATGTTGGTGCCGTTGCTCACCAGCGAGATGGGCATGCCCCGCTCCTTGATGTAGTAAAGTAATTCAATCAAGCCTGGGTAGAGCATCGGTTCGCCGCCCCAGATATACCACACCGGCGCCCAGCCTGCTTCGACGATCTGGTCGACGAGCTTCTTGTAGACTTCAACGGGAACCTCCCGCTGTTTCAGTGCCTTGAGTGGTTCGCCCAGAAGATAACCCTTGTCTCCCCACTGTCCACAGGTGTGACAGCGCAGGTTGCACATGTCCGTAATCCGCAGGCCGACCAACTGCACGCTGTCGCCCCTGCCGCGCTTCACCCCCAAGGGGTGCCTCCAGTTGAAACTCTCCTTCGCTATCTGGTATTTCGCAAACTTGTAGGATGTTGCCCAATCGTCCGAGACGGCGGCCGCCAGTTGTCGGACGAAGAAGCGCGGCGATATCCGGCTTCGTGTCGCCATAGATCTTTCCCTTTCTATCTAGCCCAAAACGGACGCGGCGCGTCGAGGCCGCCAGAGGCCCCTCAGGCATACTACCCCAGATTCCTGCCGGAGAAGCGCCGCCTGCGGCCCGACAGATGTGCCTTCGCCCCCATCCAACCTGCCCGTCGTGATTTTCATTGTCTTGCGACCCTTTCCACATGCCCGTGACGATCAAGATGATACGCGATGTCCCTCCAGTGAAGTACGCGGGTGAACGCGCCCAGCAGGTAGGCCCAGCACGCCAGCACAAGATACAGGGGAGAAAGCAAAAACCAGGACAGTCTGCCGTGGTTATCCGCCGCCGACCGTTTGAACAAGAGACAGCATACCATGATTACGACAGTGAAAGTGCCGGTAACCGCCGTGAAGAGTGTCATCATCCGGCCTGGACAGACTACGGAACCAGCGAGCAAGAACGGAAAGCTCACCACGTTAACGGAAATGCACATGAGCAGCGCAAGAGCAAATAGCCAATAGGATCTCAGGTAGAACTTGACGTATAGCGTCTGACGCCTGAACCAGGCAATCGCCTCTCTAACGGTCGCGACAGTGCTGACCGTCTCCTTGATACATGTAGGGACAAGAACGGACGTTCTTCTCTGTTGGCGCAGCAGCTTTGTCAACGTCATGTCATCAACGACGGTCTCTTGCCAATACTCCGCGACTTCCATTGCCT
>CAYNQP010000620.1:0-2860 GCA_964399325.1 uncultured Pirellulales bacterium | reverse complement strand
TGATTATATTTGTGACGGCGGCAAAGTCAAGCCAAAACCTGCATTCATGGACTGTTACACAAGTTCCTCCGCGGTCTGTCGCGGCGGTTCGGCGGCGAACACCAGGACGCCGGCAGCCTTGATCCTCGCCTGTTTCAACATCAGGAGCGCCTCGTTGGCCTGCTCCGGTTCGAATTCCTCAACGGTGAGGGCCATGCGAATCCGAGCGGCCAGCGGCAGGAACTCCTCGGCATCACGCCGGGTCACGTTGGCCACGCTCTTGATCTCCTTCTCATCCCAGAGGTACTCGTCGTACGCGAGCTCGGGGATGGGTGTCACCTTTCGGATGGCATTGATGACCAGGCGGCCGCCCTTGTCCAGAACCGAAAGGGCATCTCTGACGGCCTCTCCGACCGGCGTGAAGTCAATGCCCCTGTCTACCTTGGCCGGTGGCTTCTGTCCGGGCGGGCCCGTCCAGGTCGCACCCAGGTGCCGTGCCAGGTTCTGGTGCTCTTGGCTTCGCGTGAAAACGAACACGTCGCTCTTGGCGAAAAGTCGCCTGACGACCTGAATGACGAGGTGGGCGGAGGCTCCGAAACCGAATAGGGCGATGGTTTGGCCGTCCGTGATATTGGCGAGCCGGACCGCGCGGTAGCCGACAACGCCGGCGCACAGCAGCGGTGCGGCCTGGACGTCGGAAAAAGCGGGGGGTATCGGATAGGCGAAATCTTCGCCAATGGCCATAAACTCGGCATAGCCGCCGTTGGCGTCCTTGCCGGTCCAACGGGCCTGCTCGCAGAGGTTCTCGCGGCCGGTCCGGCAGAAGCGGCACTGTTCGCAACTGGAGAAGAGCCACGTGACTCCAACCCGGTCCCCGATCCGGTGTTTTGTGACAGCCCGGCCCTTGTCGGCAACTGTACCTACAACCTGATGGCCCAAGACGATGGGTAGCATACTCGGCTTTAGCCTACCCTCGATTTCGTCAAGGTCGGTGTGGCAAAGCCCGCAGACAGAGACCTTGACCAGGATTTCATGCTCCTTGGGCACCGGTGTCGGCAGTTCGGCCTCCCGTAGAGGCTTCTCTTCTATCGGTGCGATTCTCGGGAGCACGATCGCTCTCATCCGGCAGTCTCTCGCTTTAGCTGCTGGGAGAAGACTTCGTAGCTCTTCTCCCCGAACAGGCAGAATATGACATGCTCAAGCCCTGTGTCGCCCTTGAGGTAGTCGAGAGCGGTCTTGAGCATGATCTCGGCGCAACGACCGATGGGAAAGCCGAAGATGCCGGTACTGATGGCGGGGAAGGCGATGCTCTTTAGTCTGTTCTCATCGGCGACCTTCAGGGAATTCAGAGTGGCGTTCTTGAGTTTCTCCTCCTCATCTCCTTCGCCCAGACGAGGCCCCACGGCGTGGATCACGTGCCTGGCCTTGAGGTCGCCCCCGGTCGTGATGACGGCCCCACCGACAAAAGTGCCTCCAACCTTGTCGCATTCGGCCTGGATGCGGGTGCCGCCTTTCCTGCGAATGGCGCCGGCGACGCCGCCGCCCAAGACTAATTGGGCATTGGCCGCGTTGACGATCGCGTCGGCGTGAATCTCCGTAATGTCGCCCTCGATTAGCTCGAGGACACGGCTGCCGATATTGATTTTCATAGCTCCAGCCTCCCTAATGCCATCAGCGAATTGAGATGTGCCACCCGGACCTGTCGTCCGAAGAGGCAGAATCGCCAACCACGGGGTTTGGCGTCTCGACCTCTTAACATAATCGGTGTGGCAGGCAAGGGCAAGAGCGTGGCAGACATATTGGCTTGGCATGTTCGAACACGCTGCTGGTCGTGCCGGGGTGCAACGAGAAAACAACATCCTTGTTGAGATTTTCGTTGACACTATGGTCAAACAACCATAGCTTGGAATCTGAGTTCTTTTGGAGTGTTCGTCGTGGAGCCATTGACGGAAAAGCAACAGCAGGTGCTGGAGTTCATTATAGGCCGGCTCAGGGAGAATCACCCCCCGAGCCAGAGGGAAATCGCTCGACATTTCAAGTTAGCTCAGAATGCGGCTTATCAGTTGGTGGGCTATCTCAAGAAGAAGGGCTATCTGGTGGATGCGGGCGGACATCGGGGGCTTCGGCTGTCTCCGGCGTACCTCGACGAGGCGGCCGATACCGAGGGCATACCCATCGTGGGCCGGGTGGCCGCGGGCGAGCCGATTCTGGCCCAGGAGAACATCGAAGGCTACCTGAGCGTCGAGAAGCTGTTCGACCGGTCAAAGGGGGCCTTCGTGCTCAAGGTTTCCGGCGACAGTATGATCGACGAGGGCATCATGGATGGCGACTACGTCGTTGTCCAGCTTACGCCGCGCATTGAAAGCGGGCAGATCGGCGTCGTGCTGCTGGGCGACGAGGCTACTGTCAAACGCGTGTTCGTGCAGAAAGACCGAATCGCTCTGAAGCCCGCCAACAGGAGGGCGCGGTATAAGACCCGGTACATCAAACGGTCCGACAAAGAGGCGCGTATTGTCGGCAAAGTCATCGGATGCGTTCGGATGGATATCAAGTAGTGTGCGTCACTTGCTAAACGGGAATTGTCATCCTGAGCGGTAGCGAAGGATCTGGCCATGGCATGGGAAGTTCACTTTGGAGCGATACCGACCTCTCATGCTCGGCCCAGATGGTTCGCTTTGCTCACCATGACAAGTCTCACATGAGTTGCGAGAGAGTGTAAGGTGAGTTATGGTGTGTCCGGTTTACATAGGTATTGCGGGGTGGTCCTATCCGGACTGGCAAGGGGTTGTCTATACCGAGTCGAAAATGGACCAGCTTGTCTACGTCAGCCGGTTCGTGGACTGTATCGAGATCAACAGCACCTTCTACCGTCCTCCCTTTG
>CAYNQP010000619.1:0-2862 GCA_964399325.1 uncultured Pirellulales bacterium | reverse complement strand
CTGTCCGCGACTCGTTGTTGACGAGTTGTTGTCCCCAAAGATCTCGTTGATCAACGAGGCCGTGTTCTGGGCATCGGCGTATTTGAGATGGAAGACCTTGACGTCCGCCAAGTTGGGGATCTGGGAATCCAGGCGCTTCACCACGTCCTCCACGATGTCCAGGAGAGCGTTCGGGCCGGTCACGACAACCGTGTTGGTGCGACTGTCGGCCGCCGCGGTGACCTGAAGCGTGCTGCCGTCCGTCTGCTGTTGTTGCTGCTGTTGTCCAAAGCCGCCTCGTCCTCCGCCTCCGCGTCCGCCCCGCTGGAAGAAGGCCTGGGCCCCCTGGTTCTGCCCGCTGCCGGCGGTCCCGGACTCGCCGAAGAGCTCGTTGATGACTTGGGCCGTATTCAGGGCGTCGGCATAGCGCAGTTGGAAGACTCTGACGTCGGCGATTTCAGTGGTCCGGTTGTCCAGGGCTTCGAGTACATCGTCGACAATGAGAAGGGCTTCAGCAGGCCCTCTGACCACAACGGAGTTGGTGCGACTGTCGGCCGAAGCCACCACTTGCACGTTGACCGATCCTCCGCCGCTGCTCTGCCCGCTGTCGTTGCCACCGCTTCCGCCTCGGCCGCCTCGGCCGCCTCGACCGCCGCCCATCATCATGTCTATGATGTTGTTGCCGCCGCGTCCACCCTGTCGGCTGCGGGCCGCCGCGTCTTGCTGGAAGATGCTGTTGATCAGGTTGGCGGCGCTGGTGGCGTCTGCGTTAATCAGGCGGAATACGCGGATCTCCGCGACGGTAGCCATGTGCGTATCCAGCGCCCGGATGATCTCCATCAGGCGTTTGATGTTGGCCGTCGTATCGGTAATGATCAGCGCGTTGCCATCCTCGTTGGCCTCCATCGTGGCGTATTCAGGAATGAGCGGCAATAAATTCTGCTTGAGCGCCGCGGCCGTTACATGACCGACGGGAATGACGTAGGTGACAAGAGTGTCGTCGGCAACGACGTTGTCCGGGTTGCTTCCGGTAAGGACGGGGATGTTGGCTACCTTGGCGCCCTGCAGTGTGTAGACCTTGAGGGTTTTGCCCGTGCGCACGGTCGTCAGGTCCCTTTCCTTCAGGACCGTGTTGATCAGACTGACGGCCTCATCCACCGTGATCGGCTGGCGGCTGATCACGGTCATGCGACCGTCCATCAGCGACTCGGTGGAGACAATGGTTAGTCCCGCCGTCTCCGAGAGATATTCCAGGACCGCTTTCAAGGGAGTGTCCTGAAAGTTGAGCATGATCTTAAGACTGCCGGTGCCGTTGGCGGTGTCTTTGGGCGCCTCGGACGCTGCCGCCGTTTCCCCCGCACGGACGTGACAGGGCGTCAACAGAATCACGCCGGCTAACATCACGCCAACGATAATCACTCTACGAATCTGCATCGTTGTTGTCTCCTTCGAGTTTGTGTATTTCTCGGTAGTCATCTTGCTGGCGCTCTCACCGCCCCAGTTGCTGTTGTCGTCGTTCCATGAGCTTTTGGAGAAGCTCGGCGGCGTCGCCGGTCAGAGGCTCCACGGATGATGGTGGACTGCTGGTGTCGCTGCCGGTGCGATCGCCGCGGCGGCCGCCGCCGCTGTTGCGGTCTCGCCGAGGTGAAGCTGAGTAGCCTGCCGTCGACCACCCGGACATGTCGTTAAGGTCCAGCGCGCCCTGCCCGCCTTCCAAGTCCTGGCCAAAAGCCACTGCGGTTGTCTTGCCCTCGAACTCGTACTCAATCGAATCGAGGGTAAGGGATTTGACCGTCCCGCGGGCCACCTTGTCGCCCTCACGAAGCTGGAGGACTCCGCCTTGTTGGTTGTCCTGGAGGAATGCGATAAACGTGTCATTCTCGCGGACAACGCCCCGGAAGATGTAGTAGGATTCGGGATTGGGATCGCGGCGGACCGCCGTCGGTCTTTCTGCGGCGCGCCTCGGAGGTTGGCGGTTCTTTGAGAACATATTCCGCTGGGTAATGATCCCATACGCGGACCAGGTAGCTTGCGACTCGTTCGCCGCCTCGCCGGCGACTTCGGTTTCTGCCTCGGCTGCAACCTCTTTGGCCGGCTCGCTGGCGGCCTCGTTAGCTGGTTCGGCTGCAACCTCGTTCGCCACCTTGGCGGCAAGCTCGTTGACATCCTGACCGAATCCGATCGCAGGCCCGGTCGCAATCATGAGGCCGACAAGGACCGCCCACCTCGCACACGTTGTCAAGCTTCTATATGTCTTCTTCATTGTTTGCCTCGGGTACTACCTGCCGTATTTGTTTCTTCTGGGCGCCGAGATAGAGGGCCGAGAGGTGAAGCTGCAATGACATGCTCTCGCCGGAGTCGCTGCTCGAGCCTATCTGTATGTCCTTGATCTTGACGGGCAGCGACGCTGTTTCAATCTCCCACAGGAGCTGCGCCACCGCCTCAAGCGAGCCTTTGCCGGCGACCGTGAAAACCATCTCCTGCAGTCCCTTCTCGCTGACCTCTCGTTCGGGCTTGATCGACGACAGGGATATCCGGGTGCGGTTCGACCAATCCGTCAGGGCGCGCGAGATCCGGCTCTCGACCTCGCTCGCGTTCCGCAGGCCATCGGACATCAACGTTTTCCACTCGCCCTGCTTGCGTTTCTGGAAGTCCAGCAGGTCGTTGGCCTCGTCGACCTCGCCCTTTAGCCGCGTTCGCTGCGCCTCCATGTCGTCAAGCCTGGTCTTCACCGGATCATACAAGACCTTGACCCCGACCAGAAGTCCCACGCACACCAGCGTGACAATCAGAATCATCTGTTCTCGTTTTGACAGAACCATATTATCTCACGCCTTGGAATTTGAACGTTACGGCAAATTCTTTTTCTCGGGAACTGCCCCC
>CAYNQP010000618.1:0-2864 GCA_964399325.1 uncultured Pirellulales bacterium | reverse complement strand
GTGCTCTCCTGGGAACCCGGAGGGGAAAATCCTCCGCCGCAACTGCTGCTCTTTGTGCCTGCCGGCCTGCTGCTGGGGATGTTGCAGGGGATGGTCGCAGGTCTTGCGGTGAGGGCCGTCGGCACGGCGGTCCTCCTGTCCGTCGTCTGGGGGGCGCGAACCGGGTGGACGGGCGCCGCCGCCGGAGCGGTCCTCGGCTTCGTGGCCGAGCCGGTCATCCGCAGGTTGGGCAAGGCCGTATCCTCGGCGATGCGCCGCGAGGCCGGCGCGCCGCCCGGTGAATCCCCCTAGGAGTACGTTGATTTCCGGGCAACTTTCGCATTCCGGCAACAGCACCCGAACCAATCCGAGGTCCGTGTCCGAATTCCGGCCGCCTTCGCCGATGCCGCTGACGTAAAGAATCCGAAGGCGGCCGGATCAAGAGGGATATAATGCGGATGGATCGAACGGTTGAAATGCCCGCCAGACCGGCCGGCATTTTCGGAAATCACGGCGATACGGACGGCCGGGGAACCGCGGACGAAATCCCAAGGAGGAAAACATCATGAAGAACCTCAGCCAATACATTCAACAGGCGGATTGGAAAAAAGAAAAGCATGTGCCGGTGATCGAATGCCCGGATTCGGTAACGGCCAACGAGATCTTCCAGGTGAAAGTGACTCTGGGCAAAGAAATCGCCCATCCGAACACGACCGAGCATCACATTCGCTGGATCACTCTCTACTACCACGACGAGGGTGGAAAGTTCGCTCACGAGGTGGCCCACATTGAGTTCAACGCTCACGGCGAGTCGGCCGAGGGGCCCAATCAAGGTCCTGTCTACACGCATCACGAGGCAGCGACTGGTCTGAAGATCGCCAAATCCGGCGTCCTGCACGCCGTGGCCTACTGCAATATCCACGGCCTCTGGGAGTCAAGCAAGGCCATCAAGGTCGGCTCGGTGTGACGGACGTTCGCCGCCTGAGAATCTCGGCAAGCCCTGCTACAAGGGACGGTGGAGGAAGCCGACGGTCGATTCCATGATGCGGGCGTGAATCTGCTGCTGGTGCTCCATGGTCTCGCTTTGGAGATCTTCCAGATTGGCGCGACAGAATCGGCAGCCCAGAATATTGAGGTGAAAATCCACGTAACGGTGCCAGTCATCATCCAAGGTCCGGAGCAGATAGCCTCCAATCGTGCTTCGCTTGGGACAGCTAAAACGGTGGTACTCCCAGACATCGGTCAGGAGATTCTCGAATTGTTCCGACGACGGACCGATGGGGATTCTTTTTCGCTCGACAGACTCATGTATCTGCTTGAGGCCGCGGTGCTTGACCAGGGCCACCGTCTGCTCGGTGACATTCATCGTCCCCGCCACGTGCTTGTTCGGCAATTGACAGTAGAACAATAGCTCGATGATCTGCAGGTCGCGGAATCGCAACGCGCGTTTGAAACCGTCGACGAGTTCGCCCAAGGCCTCGGCCAGCACGGTCTTCTGCACGTCGTACTGCTCGTCGGCCCGCGCGTACCAACTGGCCGTCTCGGCCGGGCTGGCCATCCGCTCCAGAGGATCGGACGGCGCCTCCTCGGTGGAGGAGTCGTAGCTATCCTGCAGGAGACAGACCCTTCGGGCCTCACGGTGACGGTAACTGTCGATGATCTTGCGCCGGGTCAGCGCAAAGAGATAGGTTTCGAGGTCGCACTCGCCCCGAAATCGATCCAGGCTCCGGACGAAGGCGATGAAGCCTTCCTGAACCACGTCCTCTGCATCGGCACGCTGGGGAAGCTTGGCCCGGGCAAAACGCAGCAACCGGCCGCGATAGCGACCGACAAAATCCGACCACGCCTGCTCGTCGCCCTGGCGAATCTTGTCCAGGAAGTACTGCTCTGCCTTGGAAACCTTGTCCACTATTTACTATCTACTATTTACAAGTTGCTATTGGGCTACTTGTCGCGCGCAGCCACGTGTGCGCTGCGGCGCCGCAACCAGGGTTTGAATATAAACCGTAAATGGCAAATTGTAAATAGTCGATAGGCCGCGAGGCCGCGAGGTCACCTCAAGACAGGAGGAATATGAAAATCACGCCGACAATCGCCAAGACCACCCCGGCGATCCGCAACGACCAATCATAATAACCTCTGGTGGCCATGTTGAGGAAGAAATAGGTGGCCAAAATCACGACCAGAACACCAAGCGCCGAGCCAATCATGCGCGCCCAGGCCATCCGTTCAACCTGCACTTCCGTGTTCTTGCGGTCGTTGAGCCACGTCAGCTTGTCGGCGGAGGCGTCGATCAGCATCGCCTGACGCCAGATCTTGCCCGCGGAGCCGTCAAAGCTCTGGATGAATTGGTCCAGGATGAAACCACCTTCCTGCAAATCACGTGAGCTGACCGTCAGCGGCGGCCGGCCGGGGACCGGTGCCCATTTCTGACCGGCGGTGCGGCTCAACTGGTCACACGCATCCTGCATGGCCTGCTGTCGGGCCTCGTTCTCGTCGGTACAGGTCTCCCGTGAACGCGTCACAATGACCTGGCGTCCAGGTGTTTCGCTCATGTAGCATGCGAAATCTTCCAGCCAGGGCTTCTCGCTGAACCGCACATAGACACCTGTTTGCTGGCCGCCGGCGAATGCCTTTGCCTCAATGCCGCCGCTGCGGGCCTCGTTGTGCGTATTAACGCCTTGCCGGTCGACGAAACGCAGTATGACCCCTGCCTCGTTCGGATCGAGGTTGCGCAGGTTCGCTTCGATAGTACAAGGTACACCCGCAAGAGTCTCCTGCATGGTCCTTTCGAACTCAGCGACAAACTCCCGACCGTGCTCTTCCTGAAAGACGACAACGTCGCCCGGAAGGCCGCCGTTGCCTGTGACTTCCCGCAGGGGCTT
>CAYNQP010000617.1:0-2870 GCA_964399325.1 uncultured Pirellulales bacterium | reverse complement strand
GCGCGGGCCCTGACCTTCACGGTCTTGGTCAGCGGGATGGGATCGGTGTAGCGGATAGCATCGACCGATGGCTCTTGGTTGGCCGTACGATTGGCCGCCAACTCCGCCGTGTTGAGGAAGTCCGAACTTATCAGCGAAACGTTCAGCGCCTGAATAGAGAGCCTGTTGCTGCCGGTCTTCAGCGTGCCCAGGAAGTTGGTGACATCGATGGTCTCGAAGACCACGGCCGCGGTGTCACTCTGCGAGCCGGTAGCCAGGGAGTTCCACGCCGGCTCGCCCGTGAAGTTGCGACGGGCGATTTCGACGCCGTTGAGATACGCGATGAAGCCGTCGTCGTACTGGACGCTCAGCGTCATGCCGTCGAACGTGCTCTTGTCGTCGGAGAAGGTGAAAGGAATGCGGATGTAACAGGAGCCGTTTACGCCGTACATCTGGTCGCCCACGTCGGTGCTGATGTGGCTTTCGTATCCGCTGTTGCGTTCGTAGCCCACTCCGCCGGGCAAGCCGCTGGAGAGAATCCACTGCGAATCGTTGAAGCCCCGGCCGTACTGCCAATCGGCCACCGGCCCGGTCGGAACCAAGACACGCTTCGGCATGTCACGTGCGACAAGACTCACGAGCGTCGCGGGCCCCATCGGTCCGGGCGTGCCCGGGCTGGTCCCATCAAGGGTGTAGTAGATACTCACCCCAACCTGGGTGGGGTTGATGAACAACCAATCACCCACCGAAGCGTACCTGTCCTGAGTCGGGAACCCGTTGAGGGCAAAAACCGGACCGGGAAAAGTATACAGCCCTTCGCTGATGCAGGCTTCGAGAAAGATCGGCAGGCGGTTGGGCACCCAGGTATCGATGATGTACGTGTCCATGTTGGGGATGACGCCTCTGAGTTCCTCCTGAAGCTCGCTGAACCGCTTGCCTACGTTCTGTGCGGTCAGGGCGCCGCCGTTGTAGAAATGCTGGTAGAGGCGGTCGCCGAAGAGCTGCCGAAAGTTCGCGTTGGCCTTGAGCGCGCGATAGAGCCAGCCATTGGCGTTGCTCTGGTTGTTGAGCTCGTTGAATCGAACGGCGCTGAGCTGGTCTGGCACGAAGGTGCCCTCGGCGTCCCAGACGAAGAATTTCCATTGTCCGGTCTCGCTGCGTTCGGCCGCGGCCGACCAGTTGTTCTGAGGCCAATCCCAATCGTTCGGCCACAGGCGCATGATCAGGTAGTCGATGAAAGCAGGGATATCGAGCTTCCTGGCCAGTTCCTGGTAGTGCGCGTCGAGCGCGAGGTTGTTGCCGCGAGCCAGGTCGATCATGGCGTTCCAGGCCGTCGTATTGCCGTCGCGGATCCCGCTCATCGTCATGACATCCCACGGCTTATCGCTCTCGAACCACTGCTGACAGGCCTCTTCCTTGACGTGTTCCGTCGGATTGAAATAGCCCTTGTACTGGCCGTTGATGAAGAGATTGGCCATCGTGCCCACCGGGCTGACATGGCCCATGTCTTTCAGCAAGCGTCGAATGAGCTCGTCCTTGATGAACGGATTGACCCGATCATTGTGGCCCGCCCGAAGAACGATGCTTCTGAAACGCTCGACTTCGGACTCCGGCACAAGGGGATAGTCGAGCCAACTGGTTCCATACTCGCCTCGGAAATAGAGCCGGAAAGCGAACTTGCCGTCGCCGCTCCAGTAACCGTTTTGACGCACGTACCGTGGCCGCATCCAGTCGCTGCCGTGCACGCGCAGACCGCAGTCGATCTGGAAATCGGCAACGCTATCCGGATAGAGCCACTCGCACGAAACGGGACGTTCCAGCCCGTGTATGAGCACGTTGTTGTAGCTTCCGGCGCCGCCGGAGGTCCAGACGCCGTCGTAGGAGCCGCCGACGATCGCCATTACGCCATCGGGCTCGTAGAACGTCTTTCTTGAATCGCCGACCAGCGAGATCACGGGCAGCGATCGAACGTTGGCCGGGGCGTTGAAGATATAGGTCTGCGTGTAGACGTCGGTCGGCTTCCAGCCGGACTTAAGGGCCATCGCCCGCACGCAAAGCGTTGTGTTCATCCAAAGCGGACCCGTGTACGGCTTGCCGGCTATGAAGCGGCCCGAGTCATCGTTGGGGACTCGCCCGTCGATGGTGTAGAGTATCTCGGCACCTTCCGTCGGACACGTGATGGTCAGCACAAAAGACGAATCGTAGAAACCTCGCTCGTGACTGAACCGCAGTGGCTCGACCTGACCCAAATATCCCTCGTTGTTCGCCAGGCCGGCAGTCGGCTCGCCGAAAAACCGCAACTCTTCCCCACCGTCGGGATAGCGGCCGTAGGAAACGTCGGATGTCTGCTTGCCGAAAGTCAGATGGTCGAGAATGGTCCGGCCGTCGGCATCGACAAGATAGACATCGTCACCGTCCGCATCGAGGCCGAAGTTGGTGTGCAGGGTAATCGGGACCACGTCCCCATCAGCCCAGACGATGAGATAGCCGTTGGCCCCGATGGTGGTCGCGGCGGGGTCGCCGCTGGGAAACCTCCACTGGGTCGGCTCGTCCGAGTCGTCGGTCAGGTACATACCCGCCAGATCGATGGGCGTATCGCCGGCATTGTACAACTCAATCCAATCGTCGAACTGCATCTGGATATCGCGGAGAGTGGTGGTATTAGAGGCCATGACCTCGTTGATGGCCACCGGAAAACCCGGCGAATCCAAGGCCTGGGCCGCAAAATCGACGCCGCCGACAACCCCCCGAGGATATGTTAGGAAGACGACAGCCCAAATGATCGCTGTAGAGACGCAACATCTTGCGTCTCCAAGTCTTGCGTCTCCAGTACACATCCCGGTCCGTTTGAGCATGGCGTGCTCCTTGCATCGTTGCGATTTCGGTGTCGG
>CAYNQP010000616.1:0-2875 GCA_964399325.1 uncultured Pirellulales bacterium | reverse complement strand
CGAGTTCGCCGTCGCTGGCCAGCAGGATTTCGTCGCCCTGCAACTGCCCCAACATCTTGAACGCATTGAGCACGGGCTTGTGAATGCCGTTGGTGGCCAGCGACCGGAAGCCCTCGAAATAGGGTTGGTCGTCGAACATGAAAGCCCAGGTCACGAGCCCCCGGAGGTTCACCTTCTGCTGTTTGGCCAGGTCCATCGAGTACTTCATCATGGCCACTTCGTACGCGCCGTAGGCGGACACGTTTCGGTACGCGCGCTCGGGGAACTCGTTCGAAGGACAACCGGCGCAACCATCGGGGTCGGCTTCGCCGATGATGATCGGCGTGCTCTGGTACTGCGGAAAGCCCGCCACGACGCCGAATCCGCGCCGGTGAAGTCGCAGTTGATTGCCAAGGTCCATCTGCACATGGCCTTCCCTCAGGGAGACGCCGCCCTTGGCGTGGAATCCGATGTAATCGAGGCGCGTGCCCTTGCTGCCCATCACGGAATTCGTTCCGTTGGCGCAATGCTCCAGGAAGTTGCGAAAGAATCGGCCGGCGCCGGCCGTGTGCGGCCCACCGAACACGACACCGGGCAGGACGTCATGTACGGCCTTCTCCGTGTAGTCGAAAAGCTTGCAGTATTCCTCCAACGTTCCGCGCCAGTAGCTGATATCAGGCTCGTTCCACAGCTCCCACAGCCACTCCTTTTCAACGTCCTTATACCGCGCCGCGGAATGGCGTACCCACTGGCGGATCAGCTCGGCCCACTTGTTGTAGTCCTTGGGAGGACAGAGGCAGCCGCCGTCCAGCTTGTAGGTGTCCGAATTCCGGTACGGCTCCGGCCGGGAGGAGAGGTCCCTGGGCATGAAGCCGATTTCCACCAGAGGCCGACATCCCGACGCCACTACGGCGTCCATGATTGCGTCCATCTTGTCCCAGGAGTACACCGGCTCGCCCTGCTCGTTCTCCGTGTAGAGGTTCGTGGAGCCCCATTTCAACGCGGCGGTCCCGTCGCCACTGTTGAGCAGGAAGTGCTGACGCAGATGGACCGGCTGGGTATTGATCTGCGCCACCGTCTTCATCAGGGCCATACAATTCGGCGTTGTGGTGTAGTTGCACTCGTCGTAACCGTAGTAGGCCCATACGTGCTTGAGCGGCTCGCCGCGCCGGTTGGCATCGACATGGATCGAGACGGTGTCCGGCTGAGCACACAAGAGACTCGCAAATGCAGTAGCGATCAGCGCCGCCGACAGATGCAAACGAACGGAAGGAATGCGGCTTCTCATAATAACCCTCTCGTCTTGTTGGATTGTCAAAACGTCTATTCCAAGGTCAACATGACCACCGACCTGGCCGGAAGCGTGGCCGTGACCTTGCCGTCTGCCAGCTTTGCGGCATTGAACGCCGTCGGCCTAACGGCCTCCGGTGCGTCGAACGTGTTCATAGCATTCATCTTGTCCGCCGTCAGGACCCGTCCGGAAACTCGGCTGGGACTCGCCCCCCCCAATTCGCAGACGAACTCCGCAGACTTCTCCGGGTCCAGATTGCAGATGGAGACGTGAATTCGCCCGGATTTGTCCTTGGATGCGGAGGCCGTCAGCGAAGCCACCTGCCGGCCGGCGGGGCCGTAGCCCTTGCAGGTCAGGTCGCTCGGCAGAAGGGTAGCGCCCTGGTGGACCTTGTACATCTCGAACACGTGATAGGTGGGCGTGACAATCATCTGCGCGCCTTGGGTCAGGATCATCGCCTGGAGGACGTTGTTGGTCTGGGCAATGTTGCCCATCTTCACGCGGTCGCAGTTCTCGTTGAAGGCGTTGAGGAAAATGCCGGCCGAGACGGCATCGCGGATTGTGTTTTGCTGGTACAGGAAGGTCGGATTCGTGCCCGGTTCCGCGTCCCACCACGTCCCCCACTCATCGACGAACAAGGCAATGCGCCCGGCTCGATCGTACTTGTCCATGATTTCTTTGCTTCGCTCCAGCAACGGGTAAATGGTCAGCGTGTTCCTCATGAGGGCCAACCACTCGCGCTGGTCGAAATCCGTCGCGCTGCCCTTTTGACCCTCGCCCCAGCCGCCGGAGCCGCGAACGTAGTGGTGCAGGCTGATGGCGTCCATGAATCCGCCGGCATCGCGCAGGACCGTTTCCAGCCAACGGTAGTCGTCGCTGCTCGGCCCGCAGGCGACCTTGACGATGGCGTTGCCGGAGTAGCTCCGCACGTAGGTTTGATAGGTCTTATAGAGCTCGGCGTAGTGCTCGGGCGTCATGTTGCCGCCGCAACCCCAGTTCTCATTGCCGACGCCGAAGTACTTCACTCGCCACGGCTTCTCGCGACCGTTCTTCCGGCGCAGCTTGGCCATCGCGCTCTTGCCGTCGAACGTCATATACTCGACCCAGTCCTGCATCTCCTCGATCGTGCCCGATCCGACGTTGCCGGCAAGGTAGACCTCGCAGCCGAGTTGCTCGCACAGGTCCATGAACTCGTGCGTACCGAACGCATTGGTCTCAGTGACCATGCCCCAGTGCGTGTTGACCATCTCGGGGCGCTGGTCGCGCGGGCCGATGCCCTCTCTCCAGTGGTATTCATCAGCGAAACACCCACCGGGCCAGCGTAAAACCGGGATGTCGAGCTTGCGTAGGGCTGCGACCACATCTTTGCGGATACCACGCACGTTTGGAATCGGCGAGTCTTCGCCCACCCAAAAGCCATCGTATACGCATCGGCCCAGATGCTCGGCGAAATGCCCGTAGATCTCCGGCGCAATAGTGTCCTTGCCCTGGTCGGCATGGATCACCAAGCGATTGACGGCCCCGCGTTCGGAAGTCACCTTGGTCGCCGCCGTCGAGACGCCGGTCACGAATACCACAGCACCGATGCACAGCAATTTCCTCAGA
>CAYNQP010000615.1:0-2890 GCA_964399325.1 uncultured Pirellulales bacterium | reverse complement strand
GTGGCGCCGTCGGTAGCGCCGGGTGATGGGAGGGCCAGCGCGAGGATCCCTAAGACAACACTCGATAGCACGCGAACACGTATCAGGTTCATCTCGTTCGTCTCCCCAATTGCCGAGATTCCACATCCTTGGGACTCTCCGCACCGCCAGAAGATACCGCCTGGCATCGTTTCAGGGCACCTCCTTGAGACAATCTCTCGGGTATCTCCGCAAGGCGAGAGGCTGTCCGGTCTGCACCGTCATCCGTGGTGGCATATTGCCATTGTGTTGCCTATCGGCTTATCGGTGCTGCGACTTTAGCCCACACCGGCTCTTCTTTCGGTTGTCCCGGGGCAAGATGACGCGCTGGTGCTGTCGCGGCTCGAGCGAATGGTGTTCGAAGAATAGCAGGCTTCAACCGACCGGGACGGGCGATGACGCTCAGAAGTTCACCGTCAATCCGGCGTAGAACGTCCTGCCAGGACCGTACGGAAAAGAGTTCGGACTGCCTATGTAGGCGAATGTCGGAACGTAAATCTCTTCATCCAAGAGGTTCTCTATCCGGAACGTAAAAGTAGACTGCCCCTTCTTCCACCCAATCCATTTCGATAGGTCAAGGTCCAAGTTCATATTGACTAAGTTGATTACCTTGGGTTCCGGATTGACCACAAGCGTCGATCCGAAGGGAGGGGGTAGCGATGGGAAGTAGATTTCCGGTGGTTTGCCGAAGAAGCAGTAGAAGACTGACACGTTGCCCCAGTCCCAGGTGTAGGCCGTGCCGAACTTGACCATGTCATCGGGGGCGACGGTGGGGCTGAGGTCGATGTCGTGCTTGTTCTGCTGGTGCATCGCCGAGCCCAACACATACCATCTTGGCGTGAGGAAGTACTTGGCCTCAAACTCCACCCCGTCGAACGTGTGCTCCCCGCCGTTTGTGAAGGACACCGGGGTGACGCTGCTGTCGTAGATCGTGAGGTCACTGATGGTGCTGTGGAAGTACGTGACCGCCGCGTAGGTCTTGTCATTGTGGTAGAAGAGTTGGGCGTCGTAGGTAGTGATTCTCTCAGGCTTTAGATTCTTGTTGCCCACGAACAAGGGGTCGGCAAGGTCGGTTTCTATGGTCGTGGGAGCACGGAAGGCCTCGCCGCGGAGCAGCTTCACGCCCCAGTTCTTCAGCGGCGTGAGAATCACGCCGTAGCGCGATACGGTGCCCTCCAGACCCTGGGAGGACTCGTTCCACTGTAGGCCGGCGATGAGTTTGAGGCATTTGTTGACCTTCCAGTCGCCTTGGGCGTAGGCACCTTCGGGTCGGTAGTGGTGCTCTGGAATCGACTGGAAGTATTCGTCATCCGGCGCGTAGTTCGTGCGGTACTCCCGAAGGTAGCCCAGTACCAGGTTCACCGGGTCCACGGGATTGATGAAGACCGTCGCCTCGCCAAGTAGATCGGACGTGTTCGTGCCGATGCGCTGAGGGGCAGGGCTGGACAAAACGTTTTCCTGGAGGTTGTAGGTGGCGTTCAACTCGACCCTTACTCGGTCATGAACGGGTACCCGGTACCCGAGATTGGCGAACCATTTCTGGTTGCGGATGCCGTGGTGAGGGTTCGACCACAACGGATAGGCTCCCAGCGCGAAGTTGTCGATGTTGGACCCGAAGACGTCTAAAGTAAGACCTCCGTACTTCAAGTGCGTGACGCCGGAGAAGCTTCTGTGGTAGTCCCCGCTCGATCCGGAGACGCCCATCGCATCGAACATCCGGTAGGGGTATCCATCGTTGCCGGCAACCTGTATGTCGGCGGTCACACCAAGGCTGCCGGCACGTCCGCCGGCGGAGACGGTCGTCTGATGGTAGCCATAACTACCGCCCAGGGTCGAGACCGCAAACGTCGTCTTTTCTGGTACCGGCCGCGACTTCAGGTTGACCACACCCGTAAAGGCGTTGCTGCCGTACAGAACCGAACCAGGGCCGCGGATCAACTCCACGCTGCCCAGGGCCGCCAGTGGAAAAGCATCATACATGTTCACGTTGATGGCCTGGGCATTCTCGCGAACGGGGCGGCCGTTGAGCAGGATCAGCGTGTGTGTGTCGGTCATCGCCGACATGTCGCCGCGGAAGCCCACCACGTTATCGGAATATGGGAAGGCCTCTCGCGTGTACACGCTGGGCTGGCGCTGAAGGAGGTGGAAGAGATCGCGGTCGCCAAAGACGACGGATTCATCGCGCGGCACGACCGATACAATCGAGGGCGCCTCGGTCAACGGCTCGGCTTTCTTCGATGCCACCGTAATCTCCACTTCGAGGAGTTCCTCAAGGTCCATATCCATGAAGTCCTCACCGGTAGTGGTGGCGTCGGTAGCGCCGGGTGATGGGAGGGCCAGTGCGAGGACCCATAAAACAACACTTGAGAACACGCGAACACTTGTCAGGTTCATCTGTTTACCTCAGCAGTTGTCGAGATTCCGGATTCCTGGCGTCGTCGTTCGCGGGGAGAACGCTGCCTGAAACCGTTGCAGGGCGATTCTCTGGCATGCCCTAACGATAGAGGCGCGATATCCTATGTCCCCCCGGAGTGATAGGCTGTCCGGCCTGCATGGTCTACCTTGGCGGCATACGACCACCGTGGCACCTATCGGCTTATCGGTGCTGAGGCTTTAGGAGCAGCAAGGTCTTTGCTGTAGGTTCTCCCGACGCCGTGACAGTCCAGCCAGGCGTGCAACTCGTGTGGAAGCGGTTCGGCGTTGATGTTGAGAGGCGATGTTATTAGACTGACGCAATATGTGGCGCCTGGCTGAGAAGTCTCCGTGGGGGTGTCCTGCATGACAGTCCGGATTTGGAGGCACGGGACCAGAATGAGGTCACTTCCTGTCGCTTGGCTCTGGCTTGCTGCGTTCTCGTCGATGTCATGGTGGG
>CAYNQP010000614.1:0-2891 GCA_964399325.1 uncultured Pirellulales bacterium | reverse complement strand
AATAAACGAACGTTGTGCACGTGCACCGTTACGGCTAAGCCCCAAGAAAATGCAGGACTGTCTTCGTGAGCTGTTGAGTGGCCCCCGAGCACAGAATGCCGCGTTGGGGGAATCCCATACCGCTCTGTTCAAACCAAGATATCGGCTGACGACAGGACCGAGACCACTAGTGCTTTCCTTGATTTGAGCCCAGCCAAATGCCTGTTCGGTGACCTGTGGTTCCCTGCATACTGCATAGACAATTTCGGAATCCTGGCGGGTCTCCACTCACCAGTACTGTAAACCCATCGTGGGCATTGTGACGCGAGGATCCGCGAGTGCTCAGGCGGCTGCCGTCACGAAACCCCGGCCAAACGATCCGGGTCCATACTGCAGCAATCGAACCCCTGATCGGTGCGTCCACTAACAGGACTTGCAGATCCCCGAGATGAGGAATACGACGTGAAATGACTAAAACAATACGCCGCCCCGGGCATTGGGCTCAATCTGCCGGCCCCGGCCGCATGCGGCCTTTGAGGCATGGTCTGTCCAGTTCAGCCCGGCTCACGAGTCCATGGCGGGCATGGACAGCGGTCCTCACCAACCTTTTCTCTTGAATACGACCGAGATGGTCAGGACCAAAATGTACACGTTCAGGAGCAGTGACCGGTTGCGAATGTAGAGGACGTCATACCTCAGCTTGCGATCAGGTCTGAGACCGTAGTCTCCGTGCGTCTGCGCCAAACCCGTTATTCCCGGTTTTACGACCAGTCTCACACCTTGCAGTGCTTTATAGCGAGTCACGAAGCAGGGCCGTTCGGGCCGCGGTCCTACCAGGCTCATATCACCCCGCAACACGTTGAACAACTGGGGAAGCTCATCTATTCTCGTCCTTCTCAGAACGCGACCCACCGGTGTGACGCGACAGTCCTGTGCCGAAGCCCAAACGGGGCCGGTATCCCGCTCCGCGCCGTCCACCATGGTTCAAAACTTGTACAAGGTAAAGACCTTGCGGTGTCTGCCCACTCTCTGCTGCCGGTAAATCACCGGACCGCGAGATGTCAGTCTGATGAGAGGTGTTATGACCAGCATGATGGGCCACACGACAAGGAGAATCATGAGGGATACGACTATGTCAAAGGCCCTTATCGAAGATTCCCTCCAGGCAGACATGTTGGCGGCAGAACCTGGTGCAAGACGGGGGATCGATTCGATTGATCTGCTTCTTGGGCTTGTGCTGCAACTGGTGAATCCTCAGCAGCGATGGACACCGTCTCGATCATCTTCGGTGTTCCGCCCCATTGTTTCTGGACGGGCTCCTGCACTGGCGCCGCCTGTCTCATGGTCACCTCATCCTGGATTACGCAGGTTCACGTTCCCTCATTCTCGCGATGGCGGTGTGCCGGTCCTCACAAATCTCAAATATTTCGCTTAGTCCAGTAACCACGAATATAGCTCTTGTGGCCGACGAGATATTGCAGAGAACCAGGCCAGACCCGGAGTTGCTCGCGAGTTTGTGCAGCCGTACCAAGCTGGCGAGACTCACAGAGGTCACAATGTCGGCATTGGAGAAATCAACTCCCATGTCCTTGCTCCCATGCTCCAGTGCCGTTTCGACGAGTCTTTGCAGTTCATTTCTCATCTCTGGCTCTGGGGGGAGATCCACCCAGATGATGTGCTCTGCGGAGTCTTCGATTCTCATGGACGCGGCCTCTTCAGGAGACAGAGACTACTGCGACAAGTGACACCTCGGTTTGTTTGTATGGATCGCACTATAGGCCACGGGTCAGAAAACGCCGGCCGGGGATAGAGCGTCGTGCGTTAGGCCTTCGGCGATAGCGTACCGCACTAGGCCGGCGATACTATCAATGCCGAGTTTCGTCATCATTCGGTTCTTATGCCAATCGATGGTTTTCGGGCTGAGCGTCAGGTCCCTGCCGATAGCCTTGATACTCTGCCCTTCGACAATGAGTTGGAGCACCTGACGCTCCCTGTTCGTTAGTGAAAGCCGCCCACGAGGCGCCAGGTTGTCTCTGCCGTTGACACAGTCCTGCACGAGGATCGCGGTGGCAGTCGGGCTCAGATACGTGCCCTCGTCAAAGACACTGCGGATCGCCTGCGCCAACTCTTCGGGGGAGCAGTGCTTGGATAGATAGCCGGAGGCCCCTGCGGCAAGCGAGTCGCGCACCGACTGGCCATTCACCTCATCAGACAGGATCAGAACGCGGGTTCCTGGAACCTTCCGGACAATCTCACGCGTGGCCTCAATGCCATTGAGACAGGGCATTACGATATCCATCAGGACTACGTCGGGCTGTAGCTCACAAGCCAGATTGACGGCAATACGTCCATTCTGCGCCATGCCGACGACCTGAATGTCCGCGTGTCCTGTCAGCCAGAATGAAATGGCTTCCTTCACAACGGCGTGATCGTCAGCGATAAGCAATCTAATCTTCATCCCGTACCCCGCTTCGCATGGACGGCCAACCTGCCACGGCCAATTGCTGATGGAGTCTAAGAGGACTCTTGTCGCAGGCAGAGACTCGTGGAAGTGTGAGTTGGTCGGACTTCGTGTATATGGTTGTGGAACCCCGAGCGTTGGAGAACCCGAGCGTAAAACCCAATTCCCAGAGCACTTCCGCAGAGGCGAGGGAGGAGTCACGCACCGCCCAGAACGGGCCGGAGAAGCGCTCAATCCGCTTGCCGAGGACTTCTTCGAGGATCTCCTTGTTCTTGCCGATCTCCAGCAACTGCTCGTCCGGAGCCAGCGTATCCGGATCGACATGGTGGTGAGTAGACCCCCCGACGCAGATGCACCCGGTTTCCCCCAACTGTCGCAACTGCTGTGCGTCAAGGACGGCGTGACTATCGGCCTCACCCTCGCAAGGACTCAGCGCGTCCGTGATCTGATC
>CAYNQP010000613.1:0-2893 GCA_964399325.1 uncultured Pirellulales bacterium | reverse complement strand
AGAAGAGTTGGGCAGCTCGCGGGCCAAGGCTAATCTGCTACACTATTGGGCGACGGGGCAATTGGAGGACAAGGACTTCGAATCGCCCGAGTTTCGCAAGTTTCTCGATCTCTGCGTCAACTGCAAGATGTGCAAACAGCAGTGTCCGTCCGGTGTGGACGTGTCCCTGTTGATGGCGGCCGCCCGTGCCGAGTACGTCAAACGTAAGGGCCTGCGCTGTACGGAGTTGGCGCTAAGCCACAACCGCTATCTGAGCCTGCTCGGCAGCTTGTTTTCGCCCGTCTCGAACGCGTTCATGAGACTGCCGATCTTCAAGTGGGTGCTGGAGAAGACTGTGGGACTTGACCGGCGGCGGGGCATGCCCAGGTTCCAGCGCGGCTCGTTTCTGAAGGCCGGACGACGCTATCTAGCTTCTCGGGAACCGCTCGCCTCGCCCGTGGACAAGGTGGCCTATTTCATCGACACATACGCCAACCACAACGACCACGAGCTTGGCTTTGCCGTTCTCGATGTCCTCCGGTACAACGACGTCGAGGTGATCTTGCCCAAGCAGCGCCCGGCGCCGCTGCCGGCCATTGTCTATGGCGACGTCAAGACGGCCCGCCGGGATCTATCCTACAGTGTTCGATACCTGGCCGAGGCGGTCCGGGCCGGCTACACGATTGTCTGCTCCGAGCCCAGTGCGGCGTTGTGCCTGCGCGAAGAGTTGCGTCACTATGTCGCCGGTGACGACGCCCACCTTGTCTCGCAGAACTCGGTCGAGCTCATGAACTACCTCTCCGATCTGCACGCGCAAGGCAAACTCAAGGCCCCGACGCAATCCGTAGCCGAGAAGTACGCCTATCATTTGCCATGCCATTTGTGCGCGGTCGGCGACGACACGGTGACGTTGCGGCTGCTGCGGGACCATTTCAGAGTCGAGGTCCTGGACCTGCAAGCCGGTTGCTGCGGCCTGTCCGGCACCTTCGGCATGCAGCAGAAGAACTACGACCTCTCAACCAAGATGGCGACCAGCCTGAAAAGCGCCCTCAAAGCCGCCCCGACGCCAAATGTCCTGACCGAATGCGCCGCCTGCAAGATGCAGATCGAACACATCGCCCCCACGACGGCCACGCACCCCATCAAGCTCATCGCCCGCAGCTACGGGCTTTGACACGGATTATGATGAATTCATGCGCTCCCAGGTGTCATTTTGACCGAAGGCCGACCTGGCGGGCCGAAGTGGAAGAATCTAGCCGTGTACTGTGCATGGGTCAATTCGCGGCCAGATGTCTCGACTACGCCCGGCCGCACAGCGGCGCTGCACAGCAGCAGTCTTCTCCTGCCTCACGGCTCTTCGCCCGGGTCATGATTTGCCCCGGCGATAACGGCGGATCAGGTTGTTGGTGGAGCTGTCGTGGTTGGGTTCTTTATTGTCTTTGAGCTCGTCGATGATGTCCCGGGCCAGAACCTTTCCCAGTTCCACGCCCCACTGGTCGAAGGAGTCAATGCTCCAGATGACGCCTTGCACGAAGACACAATGCTCGTAGAGAGCGATCAGTTTGCCAAGTGCCGCCGGGGTGAGCCGGTCCATGAGAATCATGTTCGACGGGCGATTGCCCTCGAACACCCGGTGCGCCACCAGCCAGTCCGGCGTGACTTCGGCTTTGACTTCTTCTGGTGTCTTGCCGAAAGCCAGCGCTTCGGCTTGGGCGAAAACGTTTGCGATGAGCATATCGTGGTGACGGCCAAGCGGGTTGAGCGCCTGAGCAAAAGCGATGAAGTCACAGGGGAGGAGCTTGGTTCCCTGATGAATCAACTGGTAGAACGAATGCTGACCGTTGGTTCCCGGCTCGCCCCAGTAGACCGGGCCGGTCTGAAACGTTACTTCGGTCCCGTCAAGGGTGACGTGCTTGCCATTGCTCTCCATAGTCAACTGCTGCAGGTACGCGGGAAAACGCTTCAGGTATTGCTCGTAGGGCAGAACAGCGACGGTCTGGGCGCCGAAGAAGTCATTGTACCAAATGCCCAGCAAGGCCAGGAGCACCGGCAGGTTGCGCTCGAACGGAGCCGTGCGGAAGTGCTCGTCCATCTCGTGCAGACCGTTCAGCATCGCCCGGAAGTTGTCTGGGCCGACGGCCAGCATCGTGGAAAGACCGATCGCCGAATCCATCGAATAACGCCCGCCGACCCATTCCCAGAACTCGAACATATTGGCGGTGTCGATACCGAACTTATCCACCTCCACGGCGTTCGTCGATACCGCCACGAAGTGCCGGGCGACTGCCGTTTCGTCGTTCTCCAGAGCGCCGAGCAGCCACTCGCGGGCCGTATGTGCATTCGCCATCGTCTCGAGCGTCGTGAACGTCTTGGACGAGACGATGAATAGGGTCTCCGCCGGGTCCAAGTCCTGGACCGCTTCGGCAAAGTCGGTGCCATCGACGTTAGAGACGAATCGAAAGACCCTGCTGCGGTCGCTGTAGTGTTTCAGCGCTTCGTAGGCCATCACCGGCCCGAGGTCGGAGCCGCCGATCCCGATGTTGATGATGTTGCGGATGGGTTTGCCGGTGTGGCCCTTCCATACGCCGCTGCAAATGCGCTGGCAGAAGTCGGCCATTTTGTCCAGCACGGCGTGCACCTGCGGGACCACGTTCTCGCCATCGGCGAGGATGGATGTCCCCCGGGGGGCGCGCAGGGCCACGTGCAGGACCGCTCGGTTTTCCGTGATGTTGATCTTGTCCCCGCGAAACATGGCGTCGATCCGCTCCCGCAGACCCGACTCCCGGGCCAGTTGCATCAGCAATTGGAGGGTCTTGTCGGTAATGCGGTTCTTCGAGTAATCCAGGTAAACGCCTACTGCCTCAGCCGCCAGGCGCTCACCCCGTTGGGGGTCGGCCGCGAAAAGCTCACGCAG
>CAYNQP010000612.1:0-2909 GCA_964399325.1 uncultured Pirellulales bacterium | reverse complement strand
TCGGCGGCTGGATAGCTGATGCACAGAAACTCCGACGGGCGCGTGAAGGCGATGTACGCCAGGTACTGACGCTCGGCCAGCGATTGCGCCGAAGCCGGCGCCACGTGACAGCCGGCCCCCTCGGCGGCGTCACGGTCCTCGTCCGTCAGCACCCCCGTCGGCGGAATCGGGATGGGGAACTGCTTCTGCGTGACGCCGAGCAGGAACACCGCCTTCAGGTTCGGATGGCGGCTGCGCTCGATGGAGCCGACCAGGACCTGGTCCAGGCTCGGCGGGATAACGCCCAGCGTCATCTGGGAAAACGCCATGTTCAAGATCGCCAGAAAGTCCTGCGCCGTCATCTCGTCACGACCGAAGACCGCGCCTAACTCGTCGAAGATGTCCACGAGCCGGTCGAAGAACTGCCTGTGCTCGTCGGCCGCCGGATCGCCCCGCTGCTGCGTCTCGCGGACCCACTGGCCCACTTTCTCATGAACGTGCAAACGATCCAGGAAGGCAAACACCGCCCGCGTGAAATCCGGGGCCGTCAAGGTCTTCGCATCGTCTGCGCTCGGGCACAGCGCCTCCCGCAACGCGCGCAACGGCGCGAGCGCTTGGTCGCGAATGCGATCGATCGCGCGCTCGTCGAATTCATCCTCGCGCGGGCCGGCAAACCGCCAGGGCTCGGAGCCGGCCCAGTCGCGTCCGTCCACACCGAAGGCCAGGCAATAGTTCTCCAGCACATCGACGTCGGACCGCTCGACCGGCGCCAGATCGGTCTTGAGATAGGCAAAGACATCCGCGCCGGCAAAGCCCCCTGTCACGGCCTGCAGAGACGCGCCGATCAGTTGGACGACCGGATGCTGGTTGAGCGGCTTGCGCTTGTCGATGAAGAAGGGAATCCCGTAGTCGTCGAAGGTGGCCCGAACGTAGTGTTCGTAGTGACCGAGATCCGAGGCCACGACTGCAATGTCGCGATAGCGATACGCTCGCTTCTGCACCAGCCAGCGGATCTGGCCGGCGGCGAACTGCACTTCCGCCCTCAGGTCGGCGGCACAAGCCAGACGGATGCTGTCGCCGGCCTGGGCCTGGCGCGCTCCCAACTGGAAAATGTGCCGCTCAAGATGCGCCAGGGCGCCACTGGCCGAGAAGCGCGCCACGTGCTTGAGAACGACCGGCTTGACCACCGCTATTTTGGCATCCCTGAGCGACGCGTTCAGGTCCTGGTACGTGCGCTGGGTCGGCTCGAAGAGACCGTCCGCCTCCGGCGCGTCTTTGGGCCCGATGCAGGCAGGGTCGATACACAGCGCCAGGTGCGCCTGCTCGACCGTCTTGAGCAGTTCGATCAGCAAGGCCAGTTCGCCGCCCGTGAAGCCGGCAAAGCCATCGATCCAGAGCCGCGCGCCCTTGAGGAAGTCTGCCTGCCCGACCTTGCGGCAAGCGTCGTTGACTTGGGCGTCAGGATCGACGAATCGGTCGCGCAGCGATTCGGAGTACTTGCGAAAGATCAGGCCGATATCAACAAACTTCAACGCGGCCCGTCGGCCGGCTCCGTCGGTCGGCAACTGCGACGGCAGCGCCTCCAGGTCCTCAGGCGTCCGGGCATATCGGTGCAGTTCCGTGATCGTCTCCGCCATCTCCCGAGCGAATCCCGGCAGCAGGGCCGAAGAGCGGAAGATCTGCAAATCGTCCCGGATGTCTCGGAGGATCTTGTGGACGATCATCTGCCGGCCGATGCGCGAAATCGTGGGCCGCACCGTGTGCTTGCCCAACAGCAGGAATTGCAGCCGGTCGAAAGAGAGGATGTGCAGACGGTGATAGCCCGCCACGCGCTCGTCCGAGAGAATGGCCCGCTCGGCCTGATACGTCGCCTGCTCCGGAACGAGGAGGATCAACGGCTGCTCCGACGGCTCCTGCAACGCCTCCACGATCGCGTTGATGCAGGTGCTCGTCTTGCCGGTGCCGCTTCTGCCGAGAATGAACTGAACCGCCATAGGACCATCCATGAACGAAGGAGACTCACTACAGTCCTTGTATCAGAATATGGGCCGCTTGGCAATGCGCTGGGCCGGATGGGATAGTCTGCGGGAGTCTCTGCGGAGGATGACGGAACGTGCAGTTCAGCCAATGCCGACGAAGTCGAGGCTCGGGGCGGGCCGTCTGACGGCCAATCCCGCAACGTCCGACAGTCGCTGCAAGTAGGTGTGGTCTTCTTCTTCCCCGACCATCTCCAGCACAGCCTCATCGGCGGCTTCATCGCGAAGTCTCCGGATGACCGCGTTGGCCAGCCACAGGAAAGGATTGTAGAAGTACAGTACCTGCACGACGTTCTGCACCACGTTGACCCACAGGTCGTGGCGTTTGACATGGGCAAGCTGATGCAGCAGGACCGCCCGCAGGTGGCGCGAGCCCAACGTCGGGGCCAGGTCGCGCGGCACCATAATGACGGGACTGAACAATCCGCACAACGCCGGCCGGGTCCCCTCTTCGCACACGCGAAGCTGGACCTCCCCCTTGACGTTCATCCGCTTGCGGCAGTACAGAAGAATGTCGTGCATGAGGAAATTGGCTTTCGGCGAGCGCTCTAAGCATTGGCTCGCGGTACTCGCACGCCGGATGATCACACCACTCATAACGATCACACCCGCAATCCAAAGCAGGAACGCAACGCCCTGCCAGGAGAGAGTGCGTGGTGGCTCCCCTGTCCCAACCGCGGTGGTCTGGGACTGTCCGGTGGTGGGCTGGGCCAGGGGAGCCCGTGCATGTTCGGCTGCCAGGTGTGTGGTCGGGTCTGCGTAGGCAGCGCTGCCTGCCGGCATGAGGTTAGAAGGAGGACACATTGGAAGAAAAGGTGTCAATAGCACGTAGGCCAAAATAAGCGTAACCAACCAGTACCGCAAGGCGGCACGAACGTTCCGTCGCCACACGTA
>CAYNQP010000611.1:0-2915 GCA_964399325.1 uncultured Pirellulales bacterium | reverse complement strand
TCGATCCTGCGTATGCGATTCCCATGGCGGCGCTGATCTTTTTCGTACTGCCGTTGGTTTTCACCCTGTTCTTCGGCCGGGTCTTCTGTGGGTCGGTCTGCCCGCTGGGAGCGATTCAGGACGCTGTGCTGATTCACCCGGTCAAAGTGCCCGGCTGGCTGGAGAGCGGGCTGCGGTTGATTGCCTATATTTATCTGGGCGCGGGAGTGCTCTTTGCGGCGTTGGGGGCAGCGTTCATCATTTGCCAGTACGACCCGTTTGTGGGCTTCTTCCGATTCGGCGGCAACTGGAACACCCTTGTTTTTGGTGGGTGTCTGCTGCTGATCGGGCTGTTCGTGGGGCGACCTTACTGCCGGTTCCTTTGTCCGTATGGTGTTGTGCTCAGGCAGCTTTCCCGGCTGTCAAAGTGGCGCGTGACGATCACTCCCAACGAGTGTATTACGTGCCGGTTGTGTGAAGATGCCTGTCCCTTCGGAGCGATTCGAGAGCCGACGGAGCAGTGGCCCGGCAAAGAGGTCAAGATCGCCAAACTGCGGCTGGCGTTCCTGCTGGTCTTGCTTCCCGTCCTGATCGCCGCGGGCGGATGGGGCGGATACATGCTGCGCGGGTCGTTGGCCCGCATGCACCCGCAGGTGCGATTGGCCCAGCGCGTCTCCCAGGAAGAGGCGGGGCAGGTTCAGGGGACTACCGACGCCAGTGATGCGTTCCGTACGACCGGCAGGTCCAGCCAGGAACTCTACGACGAGGCCGCGCACATCGGCGAGAAGTTTGTTGTGGGCGGTATTCTCTTCGGCGCGTTTGTCGGGCTCGTCATCGGCGGCAAACTGCTGGCTCTGTCCGTCCGCCGTCGCCGCACGGACTACGAGGCGGACCGGGCAAGCTGTTTTGCGTGCGGGCGCTGCTACGAGTATTGCCCCCAAGAGCACGAGCGACTGAAACAGAGAAAAGAGGGGGTCGTGACACGCCTATGACGGACACGACGAGACAACTTCCAACAGCGAGCACAGGCGTGGCCTATAAGACCGTCTGCGCGACAGCGAAGGTCGCCGGTGTCTTCTCGCTCATCTTTCTGGGAATGCTCGTGGCTAATCTTGTCGGCACCACCATTGTCGGGCCGCGGCGCGAGAACCGAATGACCGCGATGAAGGCTCAGCTTCGGGGCGATCCAACCAACGAAACGCTGCTGTCTGATATCCGGCAGTTGGATTTGAAGATAAGACAAAACAGGATTTGGCGTCTCGATTTCGCTCGCAAGAGCAGCTACGCCCTTTTAGGCAGTGTGCTTCTTCTTCTGATTGCCGGCAAGCAGGCGAGCCGGCTGCAAAGGCAGCCTCCCAACCCCCGGCACGTGCAAGACAGGGGCGCCGAACAGATCAAGGCGGCACGACGCGCGCGTTGGATTGTCGCAGCAGGGTTGCTGGTGGTCGCCGCGGTCGGGGCGCTGCTGGTCGAGAGGTATAGGCCGCTGGCCTTCGTGCAGGCCGAGGACGCGGCGCCGGCGTATGCGTCGATGGAACAGAAGAGTCTGCAATGGCATCGCTTCAGAGGCCCCGGCGGCGCGGGCGTCAGCACCCTGGCCAACATCCCGACCGCATGGAACGGCGGCTCGGGCGAAGGAATTCTCTGGAAGACCGCCGTGCCACTGCCGGGAAACAACTCTCCCGTCGTGTGGGCCAATCGTGTCTTTCTCTCCGGCGCGACTGCGGAAAAGCGCGAGGTCTATTGCTTCGACGCCGACTCGGGCCAACTCCTTTGGACAGGCGAGGTGCCCACGAGTCTGGCCGTGGCTGCCGCTGGGATTGAACCTATGGAGGAGACGGGCTATTGTGCCTCGACCACGGCGACCGACGGTCAACGCATCTATGCGATCTTCGCGACGGGAGATGCGGCTGCCTTCGATTTCAATGGTCGGCGGCTATGGTACAAGAACCTGGGGATTCCCGCCAGTGCCTACGGTTATGCCTCCTCGCTCGATACCTATCAAGATCGTGTGATTATCCAATACGACCAGGCCGACGCCGAAGCGGGCCAGTCGCGACTCTACGCGCTCAATGGCCTGTCCGGACAGGTGGTCTGGGAGGCCAAACGCGCGGTTCCGAATTCGTGGAGCTCGCCGATTGTCGTGGACATCGAGGGCCGACCTCAGGTGATTACCCTGGCGGACCCCTGGCTTGCCGGCTACGACGCGGCTACCGGCGCTGAAATCTGGCGGGCTACGTGTGCCAGCGGTGACGTCGCTCCATCCCCGATTTACGCAGACGGCCTGGTGATGGCTATCGAACCTTACAGCAAGATGGTAGGCGTCAAACCTACCGGGCAGGGCGATGTCACCGAGACCCACGTGGCCTGGCAAATGACGGAGGCGGGCCCGGATATTTGCTGTCCCGTCAGTGACGGCCGGTACGTCTACGTGCTGGATGGCGGGGGGCTGCTGCTTTGCTGCAACGTGACGGACGGCAAGAAAGTCTACGACCATGATTTCAGGGCCAACTTCATGGCCTCTCCCAGCATTGTCGGCGACAAGCTCTATTCGCTGAGCGAAGAGGGCGTCATGTATATCGGCCGGGCCGGGCCCGAGTACCAGGAAATCACCAAGTGCGAATTGGGCGAAAAATGCCAGGCGTCACCGGCCTTCGTGGACGGACGCATCTACATCCGGGGCGAGAAGAATCTGTACGGCATCGGCGCAGCCTCGTTGGGCGAGACGGTTCAGTAGCTGAGTTACTATGGAAGAGTTGAGTTTGATATTCGTGGATCAGACGGTCGAGAGAGTCGGCACCGGCGCCGAGAAGGTGCTGGAGATTTTGCAGGCTCTCCAGGGGCACTATGGCTACCTGCCCCGAGAGGCTCTGGAGCGGGTCTGCGAACTGACGGAGATCACGCCCGCGGCCATTACCGGCGTGTCCACCTTTTAC
>CAYNQP010000610.1:0-2918 GCA_964399325.1 uncultured Pirellulales bacterium | reverse complement strand
CTGGATCAGTGTAGTTTCAATGAGAACTCTGCGGAAGATTCCGGCGGCGCCATGTTCAACATCTACAGCCAGCCGATCCTCACAGTCTGCACGTTGAGTCAGAACTCCGCCGCCAGAGGCGGGGCGATGTACAACTCGGGTAGTGACCCCAACCTGGACTACTGCCTGTTCAGCCACAACTCGGCCGAGGAGGGGGGCGGGATGTGCAATATTCAAGGGAATTCTCCTACCTTGAATCATTGCACGTTCCGAGCCAACTCGGCCGCACAGGATGGCGGTGGAATGTACAACCCACAGTCCGTAGCAGGCATGGGTGGGGGCCGACCCAGCACCCTGAGGCTGACGCATTGCGTCTTCACTGGGAACGCGAGCGGTCGCAACGGCGGCGGAATGTTCAATGCCGGCACAACGACTCTGGCGAATTGCACGTTTGCCGGAAACCGTGCGGGAAACAGCGGTGGAAACGTCTACCAGGAGGCCGTGAGAGGCGGCATGTGGGCGGCCAATTCTATTTTCTGGGGTGGGATACCGGCGGACGTCCTGGGCAGTCTTCAGGCTGTCTATAGCAACATTCAGGACGGATGGCAAGGCGAAGGGAACATTGATGCCGATCCTTTGTTTGCAGATCCCGGTTATTGGGCCGACGCCAACGATCCGGCCCTTGCGGCTGAGCCCAACGATCCGAACAGCGTCTGGGTCGAGGGGGACTATCACCTGAAATCTCAGGCAGGCCGGTGGGACCCTAATGCGGCCGAGTGGGTCGCTGACGACGTCACCAGCCCCTGCATCGATGCGGGGGACCCGAACAGCCTCGTCGACGACGAGCCGGTGCTCAACGGCGACCGAGTCAACATGGGCGTCTACGGTGGCACGTCAGAGGCCAGCCAGTCACCGATATGGCTGCTGCCGCCCCTGCCGGGTCAGGCTTCCATGCCCTACCCTGCAGACGGAACGATCACCTACGGGCCGTGGCTGCCGATCCTGAGTTGGAACGCGGGGACGTACGGTTTCTCGCACGATGTCTATTTCGGGGTCGATGATCCGCCGCCGTTCGTGCGCAATCAGAATGCGGCTCGATATGATCCCGGCACGTTGGGCTGGGGAGCGACGTACTACTGGCGGGTTGACGAGGTCAATCGAAGCGGCAAGACAACCGGACAGGTTTGGAACTTCACTTTCACTCCCTACAAGGGCCGGTCGTGCTTCACGAGTCAGACCGGCGTGTGGGTCGATGGCACGCTCACGCCGATATCGCAGGTCGCCCCCGGAACGAGGGTCACCTTGGTCGCAAGTGCCGGGGTGGGAGAGCTGCCGATGCCGTCAAGGTCTTTGGGCAGTATTGAAAAGGTCCAAGCGCACGAGGGGACGTTTATCTGCTGCGATGTCCTGTTCGAGAGTGGCAATAGCATCTGCGTCGCCGAGTGTCATTACTTCCTGGCCGAATCCGGAGGGTGGGTCCCACTGCAAGCTCTGGCGCCGGGAACGCGGCTGCAAACGCCGACCGGCTCTATCAGAGTCGCCAGTGTGACCAGAAGACCAACGCCCCACGTGGGAACCGTCTACAATCTCGTGGTCCCCGGCTCGCACCGATACCTCGTCGGCAAGGACGCCGTGATCGCCCGAGATTACTGAGCGGCGCCTGATTACGTATCGAGTTGAGATCGGAGACTGGCGAAGTCCCTGGCGGCTTGGCACGGATCCGTTGTCGCCATGATGGCTGAGACAATGGCGATGCCGTTGGCGCCGGCCCGCAGGACTGACAGGGCGTTCGAGAGGTTGATGCCTCCGATCGCGACCAGCGGTTTGTCGCACAGCGCTCGGATCGCCCGCAATCCATCCAGGCCCAACGGCGGGGCCGTGTCCGTCTTGGTTGGCGTCGCAAAGACGGGACTGGCAGCGATGTAGTCGATATCCAGGGCGGTTGCCGCGCGGGCCTGTTCGGGATTCTCGATGGATAGGCCAATGATCGCATCGGGGCCGAGCCGGGCACGTGCTTCCTGCGGAGAGCTGTCCGATTGCCCCAGATGGATTCCATCGGCATCGGCAGCGCGGGCCACCTCGATGTTGTCGTTGACGATCAATGGCACACCTTGCGCGCGGCAAATTCCTTTGAGTGTACGAGCCTCTTCGATGAACAGGGCGTGCGGCAGTGATTTTTCCCGCAGTTGCACCAGGGTGACGCCCCCCTCTATCGCTTGCTGCACGACGTCGGCAATCCCGCGCGATCCGGCCAGACGCCGATCGGTCACCAGATACAGGAATGGATCGAAGGACGTGCCCATCATTCGACGCGCAACCGTGCCGCGATTGCTTTCTCATCGAGATTGTACAACGCATCGAGGAACTGCGTCCGCAGGCTGCCGGGACCATCACTGACCTCGCGGGCCATCTCGCCGGCAATACCCATAACGACCATGGCATGAGCGGCCGCCAGGAAGGGATCTTCCTGGACCGCCAGGAAGGCTCCAATGATCGCTGTCGCAGCGCAGCCCATGCCCGTGACCTTCGTCATCATCGCGCAACCGTTGCCGAGCACGCAACGGTCGTCGTGGGTCATGACGATATCCTGTTGTCCACTGATGACAATGACGTGACAGTGCGTTAGCAGACTCGCCGCCGCGGCGGCCACTGCCAGCGGCTGGTCCAGACTGTCCACCCCTTTCGTTCGCCCCGTCGTCCCGGCCGTCGCCGCGATCTCAGACGCGTTGCCACGGATCACGGACACGCCGCCCTCAGCCAGGATGCGCTGCGCCGTCTCCGTACGAAACCGCGTGGCGCCCACGCCGACCGGGTCGAACACCACGGGTTTGCCCAGCTCTCGCGCCGAGGAGAGAGCCCCCAGCATGCTTGCGATCCAGGCATCATCCAGCGTCCCCATGTTCAGCACGACCGCCCCGGCCATCGCCGCCATCTCCTGC
>CAYNQP010000609.1:0-2927 GCA_964399325.1 uncultured Pirellulales bacterium | reverse complement strand
CTCGTCTCCCTTTTCCAATACTACATTCGGCGAGAACAATTGGATAATAACCTCAAGCATATCTGTGAACCACTGTTCGTCATCGCCCATAGGTGGCATTGCATGAATTCCCAGGTATTTAACGGCAGCGATGATCTCGTTAGGGTCAATCCCATTCTCGGCAAGCCATTCTACATGCGTGAGTGCAATCTCTTTGTAGCGTTCTGCTTTCGTAGCAATCGAATCGAGGCTTGTTGACTGCGGATCTTTGTGCTTCCAGGATGTAGAGCGGGCGATATCACAACACGCGGCGAGTAAATCTGATTCACTGATTGTTGGTGCCATTATTCTTCGCCTTCTGATCGCATAATAACGTCGTGCCTGACCGGACTTGAAAAGTCGTGCGAAGCGCGGCTTTTCAAGGTACGTGTCGAGGCATCTTGTTGGCTGTCCCTATTTGATTTTCTCCAGCTCATCGACCAGACACTTGATCCGATCAATCGCTTTCCGAACGTCTGCAGGTTGAATTGGATTCTTTCTCGCATGGGCATTGCCTGTGCGAGCATGGCGCACGAGGTCTCCCTCGTGCACGATGAGATTACGTTTCTTGATTGCTCGATTCAGATCGCTTTTGAAATCCTTCAGATTTGGGAGGCCCAGAGAACTCTGAATCTTGCCGTCGATTCCTGTGACTCCGATAAGGGAGAATGCGTACGTCACCTCTTTCCAGCTCTGAAAGGGCTTTCGGTGGAGTAGATCCTGTACCCGCTGTCGAATGATGTTGGCCGGGCGCACGTTCTTGTTTGGGTTCTTCTTCCGTTCCGCCACAACAGCGTCGACAATCTCGATTGCGACTGCCGCGGGAATATCCAACTGTTTTTGGTCTCTGTTCTGCTTAGTGACACGAAGAGCCGGGACTATCTTCCGAACAACTCGTTCATGAACGTAGCGGTCGAGAGCGCTCACTGCAAAGGTGAGTGAACTGCGGAGCAAATCATCAAGCACTTCGTGTCTAAAGTCTTTGGGTTTTAGGTCTGCAGACTCTTTCAAGACTACAATGGCGTCGCGTGAATCCACCCTCTCGATAGGAATTGTCTTCCTCCAGTGCATCAGCTTGCAGAAACCCGCCTTCCAGTCCGCCCTGATCCCGCGCTTGCGGGTGTTCACCATGCCGTGATAGAGGGTGAGGAGTCCCTCGGAGCGGGCGATTATGTTGTCGAAAGCATCCTTGGCTGTCATCTATTCTCCTTCAGCCAACAATGATTAGATGGTTTCCTTATAGCACTTTTCGGCCGCGAAATCGCGGCATAACACGCCGGCGATAAGACGGGCATAAGCCTTTTGATTAGAGACCATTAGCCGATTGAGCAACTCGCTCCCGGCCCGGCCAGACTATGCCGGCGGGCAATAGCCCACCCTACATGCCTGGACCGCAGGGCCTCCCGCAACCGGTCCGGCAGCTTCGGTTCGCCTGTACGGGGCGCGGCCACGGATGTCGCACGCGCTTGCGCCGGATTCCCTGTCTCTTGCACTGCCGTCACGCGCTTGTCTCCAACCTTCAGGCACGACTATAGCCTGTCCCGTTGGGGCGGGTCAAGTGCGAATATTCGGTTTCTCGGCCTTGTCAACCCCGTTTGGAGTTCCGCCTTCAGGCGGTTTACCGCGCGTAAACGCGGAACTCCAAACGAACGGATCGACATGAGACCTCTGTAGGGGCGAACGGTCATTTGTCCTGCGCGGCGCCGCTGCGAACTATGCACGGCCAATCACCGCGGCGAATCGGCCGGCCGCTTCGCCCTCACATCGATGACTGGGGAACAGATCGTTGCGACACATCGTGCAGATTCCGGCCACGTGAATCGATTCCGGTCGAACCCCGGCTCGTATCAGGGCGTCCACGTTGGCGTGCCACAGATCGAAATGGTCCTTGCCGCGCGGGCCGGGGAGAAAGAACGCTGTCGCGTGCGACCCGATGCGCCGAATCGCAGCCGTGCGGACCTCGTCGCCGACTTCGTAACACTCCGGCCCCGCCGAGGGACAGATGCACGCGACCAGCTCGGCCGGGTCGCAGCCGAAATCAGCCATCTGTCGGACGACGGCCGGCACAATCCCCGCCACGGTCGAGCGCCACGACGCATGTGCAAGACCGACGGCCCGGCCCCTGCCGTCAGCCAGCAACACAATGGGGCAGTCCGCGCTCTTGCCCAGCAGCGCGACGCCCGGTGTGGAAGTCACCAAGCCATCGCCGAGGCCGGCCTGTCCGCCTTCGTGACATGCAAGGACATCGCCGCCGTGAACCTGCTCCAGGAAGGCCACACCGGTTAGATTCAGGACCTCGGCGATCTGCCGCCCTGCCGCGGCGGTGTCGCGCCGAATCTGCTGCACATCCGGCCCCTGCCGCGTCGTGACGAGGTGCGCGACGCCCACGGCCTCCAACGCGGCAAATCGACCCGCCAGCCAACCATTGGCCAACGCTTCCAGCCGAAATCCTTTCCCCGAATCTGCGTCAGCCTCAGCCATTCAGAACCTCCAAGCCGTCATGCGATCGCACCCGTACGGCCTCACAATCGACCGGGGTAGCACGTGATACAGTTCTCCAAGTCTCAGGTTTGCTTCACTGTCGACTCAATGTCGGTTGCCGATATGACAAGCAACAAGAAGGCCGGCGGCGGAAGGGTAACCGCGGCCGGCCCGGACTACAAGGTTCTTTCGGGGTGTTGCTTGTGACAGGTCAGACTCTCAATACTGCTGAGACTGGAACGTCACAACATTGACCGTTGAGAATGCCCCGCCAGATGAACTGGGGCTGGAACCTGTAACCGTGCTGTTCTGACTGACCGTAACCTGCGAGGACTGTGTGCCTTGCGGCGACGTCTGAGTCCCCGTGTAAGTCTTAGGCTCTGTCTGAAAACTCATTTGGTGGCCCATTTAAGGTACTGTTGAATGAA
>CAYNQP010000608.1:0-2930 GCA_964399325.1 uncultured Pirellulales bacterium | reverse complement strand
CGCCACCCACCGACTGGCGCGTGATTTGGAGGCGGCGGAGAAAGAGCTTCAAGGCTGTGCCAACTTCGAGAACGTCAGCGCCGAGTACCACTATCAGCAGGCTCGTCTGCGCGAAGCTCAAGGCGAATACGAGAAGGCCATCGCTGACTACAAAACCGCTTTGGAACTGGCGCCCGACCATCACAAGGCCTTGTTCCATTTGGCCTATCGTTGCGACCTCTCGGGCTACGAAACCGCCGCGATAGACTACTACAAGCAGATTGTCCAGGGCTCGCCGGCGTATGTCAGTGCTTTGCTGAACCTGGCGGTCCTTTACGAGGACCGAGGGGAGTTCGAAAAGGCCGCTCTCTGCATCGACAGGGTTCTCGAGTGTCATCCCAACCATGCCAGGGCCGCCCTGTTCAAGAAGGACGTCGACAGCTCCATGACGATGTACTACGACGAGGAGCGGGAGAAGAAGAGGAGTCGCAAGAATCAGATTCTTGAGACCCCCATCTCCGATTTCGAGCTGTCGGTCCGCAGCAGAAACTGCCTGAGGAAGATGAATATTCGCACGCTGGGTGACTTGCTCAATATCACCGAGGCTGAGTTGCTCTCCTACAAGAACTTCGGAGAGACGTCGCTGCGGGAGATCAAGACCATCCTCGAGTCGAAGAACCTGCGGCTGGGCATGTCGCTGGAGGACAAACAACTCCAGTCGGCCGAATCCCTGGACCTGGGCAGTCAGGAAGACCAGGGACTTCTCAACAAGACCACCGACGACCTGCAACTGTCCGTACGGGCCCGCAAGTGCCTGCAAAAGCTCAATCTTCACACGATAGGCGAGGTGACACGCACGACCGAAGCCGAGCTTCTTGGCTGCAAGAACTTCGGGGTAACCAGTCTCAACGAGATCAAGAAAGCACTGGGCGGCCTCGGGTTGTCTCTTCGGAGCCTCGATTAGCTCGGCCCACTATGCTGGATGTCTCTGCGATTGCGTAACAAGCTGTTGCCCGGCCGCACGTCCGAACGGGCCGTGACGCCCGTGGCTCGTTTGCGGCGGTGGTCCGGCGCTGCTTTTGTCACGTCCCCGATCCTGTGGGCCCTGCTTCTGGGTGGCTGCGAACGACGCGAGATCGTCCGGCCCACGCCCCAGATGGGCATTGAAACGCAGTTCTGGGTCCGCGTCTTACTCCTGTCAAACGCCACGGAATGCACGCTGAAGGCGCCTGCGACCATCCGGGCCGGTCGGCGCACCTTGGGTTCTGAGATGTCAATGGCACAAGCGGTGCTATCGCCCCATGTCTCTGCAAGAGTGACCTTGGCCGGCGGGCAGTTCAGGTTCGCTGATACCTCCATGCCCGGTCGCGAGGTGATCATCAGCGTGGAAAAGCCGCACATCTTCACGCTCGACGGCCGGGATTACCGCGGCAAGCTCGAACTGGTGATCAACAATGACGGACGCACATTCGACGCCATCAATCTCGTTCCTCTGGAACCCTATCTGGCCGGAGTCGTCGGCGCAGAGATGCCCGACTACTGGGAGCCGGAGGCCCTGAAGGCGCAGGCCATTGCCGCGCGGACCTACTGTCTGTACGTCAAGAAACGCTTCGGCGTCAACCGCCGTTGGGATGTCAGCAGCATCCAGGCCAGCCAGGTGTACCGGGGGGTCAGCGCCGAATCGGCGCAGATCTGGAACGCGGTCACCGGCACCTACGGAATGGTGCTGGTGTCCGGGGAACGATCCACCCCCGAGCTGGGGATCTTTCCAGCCTACTACAGCTCGATCTGCGGGGGCCATACCGAGAGCAGTGAGCGGGTCTTCGGAGATACCTTCACACCGCTCAGGGGCGTTCCCTGTCCCTATTGCAGGGATGTCGCCCGGCTGGGGTTGTTCTTCTGGCCGATGGCGCAGTTTGACAGGACGACTGTTACCGGCCGACTTGTCGGGAAGTACCCGAGCCTGAAGGCGCTGGGAGAAATCACGGAGATTGCGGTCGAAGACAAAAGCGACTACGGGGAGTTCTCCCGGCTGACCCGGGTCCGCCTCGTCGGCTCCACGGGCAAGACCGAGACTCTTCGGGGCGAGGACTTGCGTCTGACATTGGATCCAACCGGTCGCAAGCTACAGAGCACGATCTGCCAGATCGTACCCTGGGGCAACGGCTGGGCCTTCCTTTCCGGCCGCGGTTGGGGTCACGGCGTCGGCATGTGTCAGCACGGGGCCGAGGGCATGGCCAGACTCGGCAAGAACGCCCGAGAGATCCTCCGGTACTACTACCCCGGCTCAGAGATCGTAAACGTCTATTAGCAGAGAGACTTCGGCGGCGCGCCCCATCCACGCCGGAGATCGTATTGAGCGGACTCAAATGCCTCATTTCAGCGTCCTGAGAGTTGATTCGGATTGCGGTGCCCGGCGTGGCGTATTGACCACGGCCCACGGCGCCGTTCAGACTCCGACCTTCATGCCGGTAGGCACCGCCGGGACGGTCAAGGGCATTACCCCCGACCAGCTCCAGGCGACCGGGCCGGAGATCATCCTGGCCAATACGTATCATCTTATGCTCAGACCGGGCGTGGACGTCGTCGAAGGACTCGGAGGTCTGCACCAATTCATGGCCTGGGACCGCCCGATACTCACGGACAGCGGCGGCTACCAGGTCTTCTCACTCAGCGCGCTGACCCGAATCGATGACGAAGGCGTGGAGTTTGCCAGCCACGTGGATGGCGCGAAGGTTCACCTGAATGCGGAGATTGCCACCGACATCCAGAATCGGCTCGGCGCCGACGTCATCATGTGCTTCGATGAGTGCGCGCCCTTCCCGGTGGAACCAGGCCGACTCAAGACAGCGGTCGCCCGAACCATCGAGTGGGCAAAACGATGCAAAGCGGCGCACCGGCGCGCGGCTGAGACACAAGATGTTGCGTCTCTACTGTTCGGCATTGTCCAG
>CAYNQP010000607.1:0-2931 GCA_964399325.1 uncultured Pirellulales bacterium | reverse complement strand
AGGCCGCGATGAAGGCGGCCCTTGAACAGGCCTTCCGGTCCGAATGACCTGTCGGCTTTCGGGGGACGCCTCCCTTCTGCCCAGAGAACCGTACCACCGTCATTCTCGTGCCCGCCGCAGTTGCCTATCGAGGATGTGTCCGCACCGTGTTTTCACGACTTCCGCATTGATTCTACTCTAAGAGCGATTGTCGGATCGCCGATGTAGATGCAGTTTTCAAGTGATCTGCGGAATATCTCGGGACTCCTTCCAGCCGGAGACTGGCGTACGGACAAACCTCTGCACCCGACCGCACAGCGCACCGCAAATCCGCCGGTCCACGCACCCGATTCAGTCCAGCAAGCCGTTGAGAACCAGCGTGGCTTCCTGACGGATAGTCATGAGCTGACGCAAGCCCTTCTGGGCCGCGGCCAGTTTCTGGTTGGCCTTCTCCTTGGCCGTCCGCACGGCGGTGAGCTTGGTCTTGATCCGGTCCACGTCAGCACCTTTATCGCCAAGCACCTCGCGGAGTTCCTGCATCTTCTGCTGCACTTCGCTGCGCGTCGAGGCGTTCCCCCCCACGCTCTGTGGCAAAGGGCGCACCAGGTTGTAGACGGCCTCGATCCTTGGCTTGATGACCGGCCATTCCTTGTCCGAGATGCCCAACTGCTCCTTCAGGTCCTCAATGGCCTGCTGATGTCGCGCTGTCATGCGCTCCCGCATCATCTGCACGCGCTCTTCGGCGCCGGCATCGCGCATGCGCTCGGCGTAGGCCTGGGATTCCTCCATGCGCTGCCGCATCTGTGAAGGCAAGGCAGCGCGCGCTTCCCTGCCTTGCTCGCCTCCCAGGGCCGAACCCGACAGCAGCCCCAGCAGCGCCACCGCCGACGCCCCCAAGACAGTGCGCCTGGAAATCGCACCCTCGGTCGTTCTGCCGCAAGCCTCAATGGTGTATTGATCTTCCTGCTTCATCATCTGCTTCTCCCGTTTTGGTAAGCGCATTCCATCGGGCTCAGCGTGCCTGCGGGGCCTCAGAAGGTGGCCTCGCGAACGTTGCCAGCTCCCTTTCCCGCAGCACGATTCCCTCCAGTCGATGGCCCAGGTGGAAGTGCTTCATCGCCTTGAATTTGTCCCTCGGTCGGTCGGCCTTTCGGTAAAGTGGCCCTGTTATGACCGCAGTGAATCCGTACCCGCCTCGGTATCGGCACGAGACACCGCGATACGGAGGATTGCGTAGAAACGCTGCCTCCGGCAGAAGCTGCTGGGCGGCACGGGAGATCTCATCCACGGTCCTCTTCTTTAGGTCCGCACCGATGCCACCATACTTGACCTTGAGCGACATCTCGTCGAACAACGGCGCCAACTGCGCGAAACGCAGCTTGAGTTTGTTGGCCAGCCTGGTCTGTTCATCTGCCGTGAGTGGAAACTTGAACGGCGGCCACAGGGGATCCTCGACGTGCCTGCGGAAGATCCGCTCGTACATGGCGAATACACCCTCCACCTCCTCGGGGCCAATGAGGGCGGTGAGTCCGCGCTCGCTCAGCACCGTGTTGACGTGAGCTTGAAGTCCGGCGCAAAGCTCGTGGAACTGGGAACACAGCACCCCATGGTCTTGGACGGTCGAGATATCACAGAAGGACAGGGCCAGAAACGTAGCGAGGGTGGTGTCTATCGGCTCGGTCGTCTTATCGACCACGAGATAAAGATACGAGAACCGATCAACCGACTCGGCCAGTCGGTTTGGATCGCCACAGAAGGGTCCCTCTCCCACGATCAGGCGAAGCGAGCGGAGGACGTTCTCGATCACGGTTCGTTTCGCCTCCGACTGTTCCTGGGTGTACTGCTTGGCGAGGCCCATTTCGAGGATAGCCCGGACACCTTTCATGTCTAGCGCACCTCGGGGAGGATCGGCGTCGATCCGCGCCAAGTAGCGTTCGACGCTCGGGATCGCCTCACAGGGATCGAACGGCCGCCGCTCTTTCGCCAGGCGCAACGCTTCGAGCCTGGTTGCCAGGGGGCTGACGATGTTGTCTTGAGCCAGGTTCTGACGCCGGACTTCCTCGAACACGAGCTTTCCGTATGTGAACCACTTGTTCCTGTCGATAGCGCCCATGAGCCTGTCGAGATCGCGTTCGATATCGGTGCCGGCGCGTCTCACCGTCCGGGCGACGAGCGGCCGCAACCGCTCCTCCGCCTGTTGGGGGTACGGCTTGTCGATCTTCCCGCTCATGCTGCCCAGTTGCAGCAGGCATTGATATTTGACCACAGAGTCGTCGCCGCAGAGACCTGCGACCGCGGCTCGTGTCGCGGCCCAGACGCACTCCGCCTCGCCCGTTGCCAGGGCCGCCTTGAAGCGCAGGCGATCCAGACCGCGGCGTGCCTGCGCGGGCGCATCGTTTTCGGCCAGGTAGGAGTCGATTTGGTCGTAAAGCGCGCGAGCGGCGGTGCGCTCGTCCGCGGACGCGTTCAACTCCGTACACGCCCGCTCGAACGACCAATAGGCCCGGTACGCATCCGGCACGAGTTCCCAGCGTCCCAAGGTCGCTGGATTGAACGCATCGCGGCTACGCGCTTTGTCAAGATCCACGAAGGGCTTGACCGCCACAATGGCCAATGGATCACCCGTCAGCGCTCTCCGCATCGCCCACACAAAGGTCTCGTCGCTCTGCTGTTTTCTCACATACTCCCTGCCATAAGGCAGCGCGTTCAGGATTTGTGCGTCGGAGGCCGTGGCGTTCCACGGATCGTTGCTGTCGGCCTCGTCGGTCGGGGCTTCGTACGTGTAGTCCGCTTGGCCACGCCCAGACTCAAAGAACCTGGCGACATCCAGTGACACGCCCGGCAGATCAGTCGGCCCCGCCATCCGACTGAGAATCGCCAAGGTCGACCGTACGACCGACTCGGTCGAGCCGTCGCGGGTGTCCAGGGCGACCACGGCGGCGTCTTGGCCCC
>CAYNQP010000606.1:0-2931 GCA_964399325.1 uncultured Pirellulales bacterium | reverse complement strand
CCGACCGGCGGCTGGTCTTCGTGTGCGGCGCGATGGCGGAATTGGGCCCGCAGACACAGGCGCTGCACGCCGAGCTCGGGGCGGCGGCGGCCGAGGCGGGCGTGGACCTGCTGCTGGCTGTCGAGGAGCCTGCACGGGTAACGGCGACAACCGCCCAAGCGGCGCGGCACGACCTGCAGACGGCGTATTTCGAGAACACGGCTTCTCTTTGCGATCGCTTGGCGCAATTCGTCGGACCGTACGATATAATACTGGTCAAAGGCTCACGGATGGCCTGTTTGGAGAGGGTCGTCCAGAAACTCCAGGAGCTCGGCACGCAGGCGGCGGTTCGCCCGCGCCTCGAGGAGATCCCGGCGTCGAGGATGCGACACCGACCCGAGAGTGTCAAGGATCGAGAGCAAGGATGATCTATCATCTGCTGCGGCATTTCAGTGACTTCCTGAGCGGGACGTTGCACTTCTACGCGTACCAGTACGTGATGTTCCGCGCGGTGATGGCGATCTTGACCAGCCTGGCGATCGCGCTGCTGATCGGGCCGAAGATCATTCGCTGGCTGATGCGCATGAAGATCGGAGATCGTCCCGAGTTTCACCACGCCGCCCTCAATGAGCTGACCAAGGAGAAGGCCAATACCCCGACAATGGGCGGGCTCATCATCCTACTGTCGGCGGCCATGACGACGCTGCTGTGGGCCAAGCTCAACAACCCCTTCATCCAGAAAGCCCTTTTCGTCTTGTTGTGGTTCGGCGTCCTGGGCGGCATCGACGATTGGCTCAAGCTCACCGCCGCTTCGCGCCAGCGCGGCCGGGACGGACTGCACGCCTGGGAAAAGCTCATCTTTCAGATCGCCGGAGCAGTGCTCATCGCGTCGTTCCTGTTCTTCGATTTCGCGCATACCCCCGACGCCAAACTGCTCTGGGTGCCCTTCTACAAGACCGGCTTGCCCCTGGCGAATTGGACCTTCATTCTGATTGCGATCTTCTACATCTCGGCGACGAGCAACGCGGTGAATCTCGCAGACGGCATGGACGGCTTGGCGGGCGGGTGCGTAGCGATGGTCAGTCTGGTCCTGGTCATCCTCTGCTACGTCGCCTCCGAGGCCATGTCACGAACCTCGCAGATGACGTGGGCCAGCTACCTGCTGTTGCCTTATATCTCGCAGGCGGGAGAGCTGAGCATTTTCTACGCGTCCATCCTCGGCGCGGTGCTGGGATTCTTGTGGTTCAATTGCTATCCGGCCCAGACGTTCATGGGCGACATCGGCTCGCTGCCGCTGGGCGCGGCGATGGGCTACGGCGCGCTGGTGACGCGCAACGAGCTGCTGCTGCTGGTCATCGGCGGCGTGTTCGTGATCGAGCTGATGAGCGTGGTCTTGCAGGTCGGCTACTTCAAATACACCGGCGGCAAGCGCCTCTTCCGCTGCGCCCCACTGCACCACCATTTCCACTTGGCCGGCTGGAGCGAGCCCCAGGTCGTGGTGCGGTTCTGGCTGCTGGCCGCCGCTTTCGCCGCCCTGGCCCTGGCCACCATCAAACTGCGATAGGACCGAGCCGCCGTCCTTCGCCATTGGCAGGGCCGCGAATTCGACTGACGCGCCCCTACATAGCGTAAGGCATGAGTCCCGCAGACAGCAACACACTAACACCGTACGGTCTCACGCTGCAGGATCTTGCCGGCCGCTGGGAAAGTGGCGTTGCGAATCATCTCTGTCAGGCGCCTGGCCCTCCGACCGGCGGCGCGTCACGGCCCATCCAGGGAGGCATCGGCCTCCAGGGCCCTGACCCATGGCTGCCGAAACAGTCGCTCGACCTTTCGCTCCAGCTTGTGCTGCCGGCGTTTCTCGCTCAGGCGCCACTCCCGGGTGGCGCCGGCGGTGCCGTGGGCGACGTGGATGACTCGGGCGGCCATCCGCCGCAGGGGAATGACCCGGGTCTCGTAGCCGGCGTCCCAAAGCTGTGCGGCGATCGAGTAGCCGCCCCCTTTGAGGTAGGCCGGTGACTTGCCCTCGTGCGGACGAAACTGCAGGCCGTGCGCGCGCAGCACCTCGGTGCGGTACAGCGCGCAGTAGTCACGAGGATAATGTCCCACCTGCCACTCGACGTGCTTCTTGCGACCGAGCGCCTGCTTGGCCCGGGCCAGGAGATAGCCTGTCACGCGCTTCTGCCAAGCGTACAGCGGGTTCTCCAGGAAGAGCTTCCACGCCCCGACACCGGCAATCTTGGGGCCCTGATGGATCTGCTCCAACAACGGATCGAGCCAGTCGTCGGCCTTGATGAATACGTCGGAATGCATGGTGACATAGAACGTGCCGGTGGCCTGCTGCAGGCCCACGTCCCAACCGGTGAACACGTTCGTGGGCCAGTTGGTGTAAGTCTCTTCGGGTCGTTCGATCAGGCGAATCCAACTCAGCGCGCGCAGGTAGTCGAGGCTTTCATCCTTCGAGCCGTTGTCAACAATGATAACTTCGATAGGGTACTGGCGCGAGTATTTGCGGATCGCCCGCAAGCAGATGGTGATGTTCCGCTTGACCTGCCACTGCGGAATACAGATGGTTATCTTTTCCCGGCCCGTCGCCACGATTCGTACTCCAGCGTCTTTCGCATCATAGTCTGCGGGCGACCACTATACGTCAGAAGCGCCGGCATGAAAACCGGAAATTCGCACCGGCGACGTGGGCGAGTCATTCTCTGATGGGTGGCCGCGGCAAGCACGAGCTTGCCGATGGCAGGCGGCACGGACGGATGTTGTTCTGGGGATTGGGCGCAGTGGGCGGGCCCTCGGTTTGGCGCCGGCTATGGGAGGATGTCGTCGAAGGACTCGTCCTGGCGTACACGCACGTTGTGGCGCATGGGGGGACCGTCCGCCTTGTCCACCTCGTGCTGGGCCCAGAAGATCTTCAGCGCCGTCGCGCCGCAGCCGACCCCGGCAATG
>CAYNQP010000605.1:559-2933 GCA_964399325.1 uncultured Pirellulales bacterium | reverse complement strand
AGATGGCCATGCGATTGAGGAATTGGATCTCCGGGCCGATCTTGTACTTGCCGAGAAGGTACATGCCGCCGTAGGAGACAATATTGGTTAGGAGGCCCACCACGCCGGCGACCGGTGGCGCTTTTCGCACAATCAGGCCGAACACAAAGACCGCCAGAATGCCGGGTGATATGAGGCCCTGGCTTTCCTGGATAATGGTGAAGATGCTGTTGCGGATGTTGGGGTCGCCCAGCCGGGGGGCCAGCAATACCGCAATGACTGAGAACGCGACGACACATATCCGCCCTAGCAGCACCAAGGCTTTCTGGCCCGCCTGCGGACTGACGTACCTCCTGTAAATATCCATCGTGAAGATCGTGGATGCCGCGTTGAGCATTGCGGCCAGTGAGCTGACAATCGCTCCTAGCAAGGCCGCCAGAACGAACCCGACCAAGCCGGTCCTTTGAGGCAGTACGCTGCTGAGCAATTGCCCCAGCGCCGTGTCATATTTGTAGGCGATAAACTTCGCACTGGTGACACCGGCCTTGGCTGCTTCGGCCGCCTCCGTCACGGAGGTGTTGTATGCCTCCAATTCCACGGCCAGCTCGGGAAACGCCGACTTCCATGATTTGTCATCGGATTCGAATACCGTGTACGGGTCCACCCCTAGCTCATCGAACTCTGTCTGGGTCAGAGGCAGCACGAACGGGTTCTTTGTTTTGACGGTCTTGAGGGCGGCCTTGTCCGGATACAGGGCCATCATGAATTTGCCTCGGGACCAGTTCGCGATAGCCTCTTCGCTCGGCGCTTGCACAATCTCGACCAGTTGAGTGTTCGGATTGGCCATACTGTACTTGGCGATCACCGGAGCATTGTCGCCGACCGATTGATCCTGCATGTCCTTGGCGAAGAGATTGAACGCGATGATCCCTGGGATCACGACAACGAACGGAATCAGCAGCTTCATGAACGCCGAAAACACGATACCCTTCTGTCCCTCGGCCAGTGACTCTGAGGCCAGCGTGCGCTGTGTGATGTACTGGTTCAGGCCCCAGTAGTAGAAATTCGGTATCCACAAGCCCAGAAGCAGCGCCGTCCACGGAAGCACCTTGTCATCGCTAGGCAAGAACATATTCATCCGCACCCGATTCAGAGCCCAGAAGCGCTCGGTCGCTCCGACATCCTGGGCAAAGCTCTTCAATCCCACTGCGCCGGTCTTGACGTTCTCCACGAAGGCGAGCTCGTCCGTGCTGGCGCCCAGCTTCTTGAACGCGAAAATCATCACAATCGCGGCGCCGAGGATCAACGCGCTGCCCTGGATCAAATCGGCCCAGGCGCACGCCTTTAACCCGCCGGCGGTCACATAAACCATCGCAATGATACCTATCACTAACGACGCCTGCGCGACCGACACATCGTATCCCATCTTGCTCGCCATGGTGTTGACGGTCAGGCCTCCGGAATAGGTCACCGAGCCCAGCAGCACCATGTAGATGAACAGCGTCGCTACGGCCATGATGGTGCGCGCGGCGCTGTTGTAGCGGACTTCGAGGAACTCGGGCATCGTATAGATACCGGCCCGCAGGAAGTAAGGCAGAAAGGCGAATGCCACCACCACCAGCGTAATGGCCGCCATCCACTCATAGCTGGCGATGGCCAGCCCCACGTGGCTGGCCGCGTTGCCGCTCATGCCAACCAATTGCTCGGACGAGATGTTGGCCGCGATCAGCGAAAAGCCGATCAACCACCACTTCAGACCTCGCCCGGCCAGGAAGTAGTCCTCGCCGGTCTTTCCGTGTCGGCTCTTGAGCAGGCCGACCGTGATCACGGCCGTAACAAAACCGACAAACACCAGGATATCGAGGGGGCTGAACGTCATAACATATCCTTTCTCTATACTTCTCCCCTAACACTAAGCCACACACAGACTTGTGCATTATAGTTGCGGCACCCGCTTCTGCTACACAATACTCCGACCTTTCGGCGCGGTTGCCGTTCAAGATGTCTCATGGAGAGTATCTGTGACTCTTTTTGAATGCTTCGGGCAAGGTTGCGACAATATCAGTGGCTATAAGGCTGATCTGGCCCTTGTTGTCGGCCGCGATGTCTCCCGCTACGCCGTGCATGTAGACGCCGAGCACCGTGGCCTCGAAATTGACTAGCCCCTGGCCCATCAGGGCGGTGATGATCCCGGTCAGCACGTCACCCGAGCCGGCGGTCCCCATGCCGGGATTGCCGGTATTGTTGATGTAGGCCCGCTGGCCGTCGGTAACGACGGTCCCGGCCCCCTTGAGCGCCACGAGGGCCCCGGTAGTTTGAGCCAGGCGCCCGGCCGCCTCCTGGCGGTCGTTGGGCATCGCTTCTCGAAAGAGCCCGGACCACAGCCGTTGCATCT
>CAYNQP010000605.1:0-549 GCA_964399325.1 uncultured Pirellulales bacterium | reverse complement strand
CTCGCCCGGGTGCGGGGTCAGAATCAGACGGGCTTTCAGCTTGCCGGGCCAGCCTAAGAGTTGGCTCAGGTTGTTCAGGCCGTCGCCATCGATCAGCAGGCGCAGGTCCCTTTGTTCCAGCAGAGTCTCTATGATCGAGCGCAAACCGGCGCTCGTTCCCATGCCGGGCCCAATGGCGACCGCGTCGTTCTCTGCAACGGCGCCGAGGATGGTGTGAATGGCCTTGGCGCAGACCCGACCCGCACTGTCCTCGGCCAGCGGGATGGTGGTGTAGCACGGCTCGATCGCTGCGACGGTAGGCAGGGCACTCTTGGCCGTAGCGATGCGGACCAGACCGGCGCCGGCCCGCAAGGCGGCTCGGCCCGCCAGCGCCGCCGCTCCGGTCATGCCGACACTGCCCGCGATGATGCAGACCTTTCCGAATGTTCCTTTGTGTCCGTCGGTCGGTCTGGCTTTGAGTCTCGGTATGTCGTGGACGATCTCCATATCGTTACCTGTTCGCGTCGACCTTCCTGTTTATCAACGTTGCCGTGATCGCGGCCGAAAATC
>CAYNQP010000604.1:0-2936 GCA_964399325.1 uncultured Pirellulales bacterium | reverse complement strand
GAAATCTTAAAAAAAGCGGCGGCGTACTTCGCCAAGGAGTCCCTGTGAGGTACGCTTGGATTCATTCGCAGCGGGACTCGTATCCGGTGGGAATCATGTGCAAGGTCCTGGGGCGGAATTCTGGGGACGCCTTACTAATTAGCGGCTCTGTCACAACGCCCAGGAGAGGGCGGGTTTCTTTCCGGCGTGGGCGCATTCGGGCCAGTAGGTAGTGTAGGATAGGCTTTGGCCCATGCGGTTTCTTCGGCGAGAGGGTTTGTCAGCATGGGCTCAAGCCCATTCTACGTTTGCTCTCGACACACCCCCGAGGCCGGGGGTGCCACATTACCACGGTTGCCTGGACGGCGGTGGGTGCTTGCCGGATGGTCTATAGATCCAATGCGACGGGAATAACGGGGTCGGGAATAACGGGGTCAGCCACTGATTTCTTCAGCGCTTCCTATCGATCCAGTAGGCAGGAGGAAGCGCGGCGCTTTCATTTGATCCGCTCGTAGGCTTCGGCAAAGACCTCATGTGCCGCTCGCGCGGGAATGGTCCCTTGGCCATAGGCAGCGAGACGACGCTCGGCCTCGTCAAGCCACAACTGCTCGATCTCCTGCTCCTCCGCCTCGTCGAGGCTGTCTATGAGACACTTGGCCAGGAAGGCTCGCTCCTTGCTGCTGAGTCTAAGCGCCTCCGCTCGCATCTTGTCCAACGGCGACATATCCATACTCCCTGAAAAGTCTACGCGTGGGTTGAGAACCCACCCTACACGTCTATGATACCGTCGGCGCGCGAGCCGGCAAAAGAACAAAAACGCCTCGGCCATGGCAGGAGCCCTCGTGGCCCAGCCGCCCTCGGCTGGGGAGTTAGAGGAATCACCCCCGAGGGCGAGGGTGCCACATTGGTCTGGCGAAGGCGGTTTCCGGCTCGGGACTCCATTGCCGGGACGCACGCCGTTCTGCAGTAACGCGTTTCTGATTATGCGCTTATCGAGCATTGTATCCCCCCCGGGGAGGTCTCAGCCCCCTCCAAGAAAAACGGAAATCACGGTGATTTCTTCCTTGCACGCTCGGCAGGTGTTAGTCTACCATATAACAAAAGTGAATGAATAGTAGGATGTCTGATGATAGACGGCAATTCAGAAGCGAAGGGAGGAAATGATGGCGGTACGGACTTGTCATAATTGTGTGTTTGCGCGGGTGGATTCGGAGCAGTGGCTGCGGTGCCGGGCGCTGGGGGAGCCGATGTTGGTGAGGTGCGCGAATCATCCGTACTGGCCGGGGGAGCTGCGCGAGGTGCCGGGAGCGGGGTGTCCTAACTTTCGAGCGAAGATTGCCGAGCCTAAGGGCCAGGTCAAACGCATCCCGCTGTCGCATGGGCAGTACGCGCTCGTGGATGCGAGCGATTATGAGTGGCTCAGCCAGTACAAGTGGTACGCAGGTGCCGACGGATACGCCATACGCACCGAAAAGGGCAAACGGATTTTCATGCATCGTCAGATCATGGACCCACGCGAGGGGATGCTCGTGGACCACATCGACCGCAATCAGGCGAACAACTGCCGGGCGAATCTGCGGCTTTGCACGCGGAGCCAGAACATGCGCAACCGAGGCAAACCTGCCAGCACCAGCTCCCGGTTCAAAGGTGTTTCCCTGCACAAGAGGTCCGGCAAATGGCACGCCTACATTACCTTCAAACGTGTTCGCATCTGGCTCGGCTCCTTTCTCGACGAAGTCGAAGCGGCGCGTGCCTACGACGCCAAAGCGGTCGAGCTCTTCGGCGAATTCGCCCGGCTCAACTTCCCGGAAGAATGGCCTGCCGAGCGTCGGGCGGAAGTCTACGCCTGCCCCAACGTCTGTCTTGGAGCCAATAGTCGGGCCAACGTCCGGCGTTGAAGATACGCATGCGGAGACGCAGAGGCGCAGAACTGATGAGAAGATGAAGGTGGAGTGCTTGAATGGCGAAACAACGCCAACCTGGCTTATGGCCTTGTTCTTAGTGTGCTCGTTAGGGCCGGTTGTGTAGCCCAGTCGCCCTCGGCTGGGGATGAGAAGGAGGCCTCAGCTTCCGCTGAGGCGGCAAATCCCTCACCCCCGAGGGCGGGGGTGCCACATCTTGCCGGCCGCGTCGGCCCGGGCGGGTGTGGACGTCCGCTTGGCCTGGCGCGCGGCGGGGTACCGCCGCGGTGAGAGACAGGCCCATAGGAATGCCGGTAGGGGCGAATAATCATTCGCCCTTTCTCTTGGCCATGCCGTTGGTTCGTTTCCAGAGAGGGCGAATGATTATTCGCCCCTACGAAGGCCCTGTGCCAGATTACCAGACCTGCTGCCGTTGATTGGCTGTACCTATGTCCGGGCGAGGGCAGTATTCGGTGGACAGGCGGCGGGTCCCGGCGGTAAGATTGGCGGCGGTTCAGCCTTGAATCCCCAGCGATTGGGCCTTCTCGTGCGCGTTTCGCGCGGTATACAGCGGCATCCTACAGTACTGAATGGTTGGGATATGGAAGACGAAAAGGGCGTATCGGCAAGCAAACCAAGCGGCAACGGCGGCGAGGGCGAGGAAAGGAAGCTGGATTTCGTGCGGCAGATCGTGGCCGACGATATCACCACGGGCAAGTGGGACGGCCGGGTGATGACGCGGTTCCCGCCGGAGCCGAACGGTTACCTGCACATCGGGCACGCCAAGAGCATCAACCTGAACTACGGCATCGCGCGGGACTTCGGCGGCAAGTTCAACCTGCGCTTCGACGACACGAACCCGGAGAAGGAAGAGCAGGAGTACGTCGACTCGATCATCGAGGACGTCCGCTGGCTCGGCGCCGACTGGGAGGACCGCCTGTTCTATGGATCGGACTGCTTTGGGCAAATGTACGACTGGGCCGTCGAGCTTGTCAAGAAGGGCAAGGCCTACGTCTGCGACCTGCCGGCCGAGCAGACCCGCGAGTATCGCGGCAC
>CAYNQP010000603.1:0-2947 GCA_964399325.1 uncultured Pirellulales bacterium | reverse complement strand
ACGGCGACATCAGTAGCAGCTATTCAAGCAGCAGCGTTGCCAGTAGCGGCTCCTGCACAGGTGGCTTGATAGGATATGCCTCGTCCGGCACTATCAGCAACAGCTACTCACGGGGCAGCGTTGTGGGCAACAGTTATACCGGCGGCCTGGCGGGATACTACTGCGGCGTCATCAGGAACAGCTACTCCAGCAGCAGCGTAACCGGTAATGTCTATACGGGTGGCCTCGTGGGATATAGCTACGCTGGCACAGCCGAGGTCACGGCATCGTTCTGGGACATCGAAACCAGTGGACAGGCGAGCAGTTCCGGCGGGATGGGCCTGACAACGGCTGAGATGCAGACGGGCACCACCTTCCTCGGCGCGGGTTGGGACTTCGTCGGTGAAACGGGAAACGGCACGGATGATCTCTGGTGGATTGACGAAGGCCGGGATTATCCGCGACTGAACTGGCAAATTCCGAGCGACGGTACTGGCGCAGATGAAACACCGTAGCGGCGCTGCAACGGTCAGTTGCCATGGGGGCACGGCGTCAGGCGGTGCTGAGATTCGCGATTTTCTGATCGAAGGCGCCAACACTTTGCCGTCGGCGAACGTCTAACGGGCAAATGTTCCATGGCAGCGTCCGATGCCGCCGGTTGTGAGTGTGGAGGGATGAGTGCCAGACAAGGCTGAGCGACAGATTCTCGCGGCCCTTCGCGAAGGCCGGCACGCGGCCTACGAGGCTGTTATCGACGCTCACTATGCGTCCGTCTATCGCCTGTTGGTCCTCCTCTCGGGTGACAAGCACCTGGCCGAGGATCTGACTCAGGAGGTCTTCACCGCGGCCTGGCAGGCGATACGGGACTTCAGGGGGCGTGCGTCGATCAAGACATGGCTCCATCGGATTGCCTACAATACCTTCATTAGCATGCAGCGACGGCGATCACGCGACGGACTCCTGGCCAAGGGACTGGGCAACCACCGCCCCGACGCGGGCGAGGATCCCTTACTGCAAACCATCGCCGACGAGCGCGCCACCGGTGTGTGCCGCGCGTTGGAGGGTCTCGACGCCGAGGAGCGGGCCGTGCTGATCCTGCACTATGTCGAGGGACTCAGCTATCGCGAGATGGCCAAGGTTCTGGGTCGGCCCGGCGGGACGGTCAAATGGCTGACAAGCCGCGCGATAGAGAAATTGCGAAGACAACTGGCTGGAAAGGTAGAAGCATGAATGCTGGTCCGGACAAGGATTCAGAGATGATCTCTCCCGCACAACTCAGCGCCCAATTGAGACTGCTGGCGGGCATCGAGCCGCCGAAGACACTGAGAGACAATCTCGTCGCGGCGATTCCGCCGACGGCCGCAAGCGACGTCGGTTGGTGTGTTGCGCGGCGCTGGTCCAAGGCGGTGAACTGGGCCAGCGTAGCCGCGGCGGCTGTGGCGCTCTTTGCTGCCGTGCTTTGGTTCCTCCCCCCGACAGGACGATCATTGCCCTCCGTCGCGGACATCAACGACCGTGCCGCCGCGATCGCGATGTCCGACGCCAACTTTCCGCGTCCGCGGGACAGCAACGTCTACGACAACAATGCGCTGTGAGGCGACCGCGGGCCACATCTCTGCCTGTTTGTGACGCCCTCTGGTTTGATGCGGGGAGTTTCCGAAAGAGAACAACAGCCTCGCCCCTGCTATTGACGATATAGAGAAGACAGGGTATGTTCATCGAATGTCAGGAGTATCAGGATTGTCTGATCGAATTCGGACCCAAATAAGCGGTGCCGGCGCGGCCGGCGAGCCCCTCGAAGACGGGCGGCGCGGACCATTTTCGGGCTGGCCGATGATTATCGGCTGGCTGGCGATGTTCGTCTTTGCTTTCTACGCCTCCACGCACATGGTGGCCGCCGGAGACACGTGGGTGGCCATGGCCTGCGGCCGCCATTTCGTCAATCACGGCGTCAATACCGTCGAGCCCTTCAGCGCCAATTCGCACAAGGCCGGGCCCACGGAGGAAGAGGTCGCAAAGTGGCCCGGGTGGGCCCAGAAGATCACCAAGGCGGTGGGACTGAAGACGGTCAGGTACTGGCACCCGACCGGATGGATCAACCAGAACTGGTTGACCCACGTCATGTTCTACTGGCTGAGCACGACGCTGGGCTCGGAGCAGGACCCCTATTTCGATGCGTTGGTCCTTTGGAAGTTCGCCCTCTACTTTCTGGTTGTCATCTGTCTCTACGCCACGGCCAGGATTCTGGGTGTCAATCCCATGCTGGCGGCGGTCTGCTCGTGTTTTGCGATGCTCATCGGCCGGTCCCTTCTGGATGTACGTCCGGCCGGTTTCTCGAATCTACTGGTGGCGGTCTTCCTGCTGATCCTGGCTCTGACCAGCTATAGAAACGCCCTCTACATCTGGCTGATCGTCCCGGTCATCGTCTTCTGGGCGAATGTCCACGGCGGTTATGTGTACGCCTTCATCGCCCTGGTGCCCTTCGTGGGCTGGCATGTCATTATGCGCCTGCCCAAACGCTGGACCGTCGCCATCTACAGCGTGACCACCTGGATCGTCCTGGCCGTGATGGCCAACCGGTTCCTGCAGCACGAGTATTTGAAGCCCATCCCTTTTGCACAGGACTGGGTGTTCTACCTCCTGTTGGTGGCGGTTGCCGCGGGCGTCGCGCTGACCATCTACCGTCGGGCCAGTGACGCTGGCGTGGTCGCCTTTTACGCGGCCGCCACGGCCATTCAGAAGAACCTGGGGGAAATCGACCGGCTTCAGTACCTCATGTACGCCGAGAAGAAGCACTCGTTGTTGATCGTGCTGCAAGGACTCGATGCCGGCGGCAAGGACGGAGTGGTGCGGCACGTCATCACCGGCATGAATCCGGCCGCGTGTCGAGTGGTCGGGTTCAAACAGCCCACGGCCGAGGAGCTCGACCACGACTTTCTGTGGCGCGTGCAGCGCGACCTGCCCGAGC
>CAYNQP010000602.1:0-2959 GCA_964399325.1 uncultured Pirellulales bacterium | reverse complement strand
CAGCAGCGCGATGACAGCCACCACCACCAGTGTCTCGACAAGAGTCAGTCCGACATTGTGTCTTGCGTTCGCCATGATCCATCGGTACCCGTGGCGCGACAGGATGCACCCCTATCGCGAGAAATTGCAGATGTCGTCGTCCGTGCCGTACAGCCCGTCGTAACCCGCCGAAATCAGGATGTACGAGTCGGGCCTGTAGGGCCAAGGTCGCGCCTGCACTTTCGGGTCCCTTATAAAATCGTAGAACGTCCCCCAGTTGCTCAACGGGTGTGGGCGGCGGGAGGCGAGGGGGGCTCCTCCATCAGCGAGCCGACGCATACGCAACAGGGCCGAATTGTCTCGGGCGCGATAGATGCTCGCATCAGCTTGGGTGTCGTCTGCCACAGCCGTGGCGGCATCAACAAGCAACTTGCTGGCCGTATTGGCCTTGTAGTAGAGAATAGGTGTCCCGGGATTGACGGTCTTGCCGTTCGACAGCAACACTCTCCTCTGCGGCACCTCAAACACATCGCAGAGAACGTAGGTATTCTCCGCCAAGTGCGTCCCACCATCCCCGGAGCCATCGAGGAACAATCCGTCAGGCACTCCCGCCGCGCTTTGTCCAATCCGAAACACATTGGCCATCTCCAGTTCAACGTAGCGATCCCTGCGTCTTGCCAGGCTATCCGATGCCGCATAAACGCTGTTGGGGATCGACGCTCCCGTCGCATCCACTCCCAGGCCGTCGGCCCGCCAGGCAGAATTGGGGTGAAAGCCCAGCAGGTCCCACCCGAGCATGGCCTCGGCCAGCTTCTGGGCCCCGCCGTAATCTCGCGGCTGAGGCGCCGGGTCGGTTGGATCCCAGAGCAGCGAAGGCGGGTAGTCGCCGTAGTCGTTCTTGAACGCGGCCAAACCCAAATCGACGGCCGTGAATTGCGCCTTCTGTTTCACCTCCTTGGCCGTGCGGCGCACCATCGTCAACGCAGGGATGAGTATCCCTGTGAGTAGCGCGATGATACCCACCACAACCAAGATCTCTATCATTGTCAAACCTGACCTTTTGGTTTTCACGATCATCCTCTTTCAATACCGACGCTTCCTGCCGGATTCTCTCTAACCCAAGGCCACTGACCCTTGAACGGCACCATCCCAACCGACAGCCCGAGAGCGTGACTGACCGACCGCACCAGGCAACCGAATGCTCTTATTGGTACTTCCACTCGTAGTTGCAGATATCGTCGGCGGTGCCATACTCGTTGTCGTAACCGGCGGAGATCAGAATGTATGTCTCAGCGCGGTAGGGCCGCCAAGGCTCGTCGATCTTGTGGCTTCGGGTTTGCCTGTAGAACTCCAGATAATCAGCCATATTGTGGGTCCTGCCCGTGCTCGCCGTGGTGGCTATCCACGGTTTGCCCAAATCCAGCAACTCCTGATTGTCGAAATAATTGTAGATGTTGTTCTCCGGTTGGTCCGGGCCCAAAGGTGGCAGGGCCGGACTACTCGTATTGAACTGCAGATGCAGCGAGTTGGTCGCATTGGCCTTGTAGTAGAGAATGGGCATTCCCGCCTTGACGTTCTCCATTTGCCTGGCGTAGACGTCGCACAAAACGAAGTTCGTGGGATCGAAACTGGCAAAACCGGGGCTGGTAACTGGGCAGATGTCCCCCAGCCGATAGGCATTCGCGCTCTCCAGGGGCAGGAACGGACCTCGACGAGCTGACAGATCGGTCGGGTCGTACAAGGGCGTCCCGTCTAGGGCGGTACCCTCTCTTCGGAACGTCGAATTCGTGTGGAAACCGAGCAGGTCCCAGCCCATCATGGCTTCGCACAGCTTCATCGCACCGCAGTAGGCCAGATTCGTGGGATCAAGGGCACCTGAATCCGGATATCCATCGAATTCATTGTTGAACAGTTCCAGGGCCGCATCGATACTGTGGAACTGGGCCTTCTGCTTGACACCTGTGGCGTAGATCTTGACCCGGTTGAGGGCCGGGATGAGCAGGCCGATGAGAATCACGATGATGCTCATCACGGTCAGCAGCTCAACGATGGTGAACGCCGCTCTCTCTCCGGATTGTTTCGCAACTGCTTTCATTTTATTCTCCTTTTTCAGATACATGATAACATTAATCAATCAGCACGGCGAACTAGCCGGCCGCGCTCAAGCTCGTGATGACCTGAATCATCGGCAGGAACACGGCCAGCACAATCACCATCACCACGGTGCCGAGCCCGAGAATCATGATCGGCTCCAACATCGACATCAGACCGCCGACCAGCACGTCCACCTGCTCGTCGTAGTTGTCTGCAACCTTCAAGAGCATTTTGTCCAAATCGCCCGTTTCCTCCCCCACCGCGACCATGTTGCTGACCAGCAGGTCCACCGTTTTCGACTGCCGCAGCGGGCCCGCAAAAGTATCGCCCTGGCGAATGGAGTTGTGGATATTGCCCAGGAGCTTGGCGAAGACCTCGTTGCCGGCCGTTTCCCGGGTCACGTTGATCGCATCCAGGATGGGCACGCCCGCACTGATCAGTGTGCCCAGTGTTCTCGTCCAGCGGGTGATGGATACCTTGCTGGACACCTGCCCGATGACCGGCAGCTTCAAGGTGATGACATCCGTGACCATACGTCCGGGCTGAAACCTCCGGACGATTCTCAATAGAATGACCATGCCAATAGGGATGGCGATGAGAACGGCCCATCCGAACTTATAGGCAATCCAGGCGCTGATTCCCAGCACGGTCTGTGTGACGGCATTCAACTCGCCGCCCACCATTTCTTCGAGCACGGTCTTAAACGTCGGGATCACGAAGGTCATCAAGCCCAGCAAAATGAGGAAGGCCGCCGACATCACCACCTTCGCACGCGAGTTCGCAACGAGCCAGCCGTCCGCCATTCGCATCGGCGTGGCGATCGAGCGCTCGGCCGGCGGCGCACAGGCCGCGCGTGCCATCTACTGCCTGCCGGCGCTCGCCGGCT
>CAYNQP010000601.1:1768-2971 GCA_964399325.1 uncultured Pirellulales bacterium | reverse complement strand
GCAAACGTGGGCGTAACATTCAATCTGTGTCATTGGCTGCGCGTCAGCGGCGGGGCAAATCTGGAAGGCCTCCTCAAAGCAGCCATGCCTCGCCTGTTCGTTGTGACCGTCAATGGCGCCGACACGGGCGGCCAGGACTGGAACCGCTTGATTCAGACGCTCGACCGTGGTACATTCGACATTGAAAGCTTCCTGAAGACGCTCGGGGAAGCCGGCTACACCGGCCCTATCGGCCTTCAAGGCTATGGGATCGGCGGTGATGTGTACGACAATCTGAAACGCTCGATGCAGGCGTGGCAGCGCTGCGGGCGCGCCTTGCCGTTGGGCATGGAGCCATTCGACCGGAATTGATCGTTGCGGAAAAGAAGGAATCGCAGAAATCGGCAAGGGGGCCTCGAATCAGTACTGAAATGGAAACGTTAGGGCTGTTACGCGACTATTTTCCGACGGCGGTCTTCACCGGCAAGTGCTTGGTGTTTATCAGCGAAGATTGGCGGGTCGAGTTGACCGAGCACAAAGACAGCGATTTCAGCAGGGGTTCGCGTCAGGCGCCGGTGATTCGCGTGAAGATCTTCAAGAAAGCCCTCAATGGCGAGTTCATTCAGGGTTTCTACGAGGATTTCCAACTGCCTGCTCTCGGTGAGCTGGCCGAGCAGATCGAAAAGTACGTGCAGGCGGCGATTGGCACGAATCTGCGCGAGAATGTCGAGTAGGTCTCGCGTTCACCGCCTTTTCTTCCACCCGCGAAGCTCGCCTGTGTAACGAATATCTCGGCAACACCATCTTGGCTTATGTGTAAACCAAAGATTCATGAAGACGCTCACGGAGTGACGTTCACCGCGAAGATCGTGCCCGGCAGCAGCAAGACGGCCGTAGCGGGCCTCCTCGACGGTATGATCAAGATCAAGGTTGCCTCGCCGCCCGAGAAAGGCAAGGCGAACGCCTGCCTGGCCGCGTTTCTCGCCAAGCAACTGGGGGTTCGGAAGAAAGCCGTGACGATAGCGGCCGGTCAGACCAGCCCGGTCAAACAGATTGAGATTGCGGGGGTAACAGCGGAGACCCTTCAAGAGAGACTGGGCCTAAGCGAGCAGGGAACTCCATGACGGAAGAATCGCACCTGACCGCCCTCGACCGCTCATCGCACGAGACATCCCTGGCCTACATGCTGAAGCTCTCGGCCCCCATGGTCGTCTCCACGGTCTC
>CAYNQP010000601.1:0-1668 GCA_964399325.1 uncultured Pirellulales bacterium | reverse complement strand
TCGTGTTGATGTGGCCCGCCGCCCCGCTGCTGTTCAAGATGATGGGCCAGCCGGCCGGTGTAGCCGAGATGGAGGTCATCTATTTTCGCATCATGCTGTATGTCCTGGTGGTGGCGGTCTTCAGTTGGTCCAGCAATCAGTTCTTCATGGGTATCCATCGTCCTATCATCATCATGTGCTCATCTCTGTGCGGCCAGGCGGTCAACATCATAGCCAACTACGCGTTGATTTTCGGCAAGTTTGGCTTTCCGTCGCTCGGGATCGCCGGGGCGGCCTGGGGCACGCTCATTGGCATAACCGTCACCGGATCGATCAATGTCGTTGTCTTACTCAGCGGCCCCGTCAACAGCCGGTTCAAATCGAGACAGACCTTGCACCTGGATGTCCGCAAGATGCGCGACCTGCTGAAGGTCGGGCTGCCCGCCGGCGTCGGGCTCATGGTCAATGTGGCTTTCTGGGGCGTGCTGCTCTTTGCTCTTGTCGGGAGGTTCGGCACCGAGGCCCTGGCGGCTACCAGCGCCGTGCTGGCGTACACGAATTTGTCCGCCCTGCCCGTCGTGGGGATGGCAACCGCCTTGACCGCCGTGGTCGGAAAGGCTATCGGCGGGGGTCGAAAGGAACTTGCCGTGCGACAGACGAAGGTCTGCCTGATAATTGGCTTGGTCTATATGGGCCTTATCGGCCTTTGCTTTCTGCTGTTGCGAAACGATCTGATGGTTTTCTGGTCCCAGGATCCGAAAGTCATTCGGATCGGCTCGAAGATTCTGGTTTGTGCGGCGCTGTATCAGGTGTTCCACGCAGCGCGCATCATCTATGGTGGAGCCCTCCAGGGCGCCGGCGACACCATCTGGCTGGCTCTCGTCTCCGGCATCGGCGCCATCGGGGTCCTCGGTATCGGGGGCACACTTGTCGTCTGGCTGCTTCCGGAGCTCGGCACGGTCGGCCCGTGGGTCATGGCGACCCTCAGTATCGTCGTGGTCGGCCTGGCCAATCGATGGCGTTTCCAAAGCAGACAATGGATGAAGATCGACCTGTTCAAGCACCGCCCGCAGCCCATGCCCCTTCCCGTGGAGCCGAGCGCCGACTAGTGGCTGGCGGCTTGTACGCGGGCCGACAGGCAAGCGGATGAATTTCGTCTGGAGGTCTGTGAGTCGCAGCGGTAGAATCCAGCGATTGGACTGATGCGCGTGAAATGCTAAGTGCTGCCGGGGATGACCGGTGGCAGTCACAAGGTCGTCGCGATATGCCTGAGCGGTCATACGTGAGTATTCGTAAACGCGTGCGCGAGGTTGTGGTCGTGGCCAGGCCGGGCGACGGCCTGAGCAAGGCTTTCGATATCTTCATCGTTTCGCTGATCCTGTCCAACGTGATGGCGATGATCGTCCAATCCATCCAACAGGTCGGCTCTGCAATCCCAACGTTCTTCACGTTCTTCGAATGGTTCTCCGTTGCAGTCTTCTCGGCGGAGTATGTCCTGCGCGTCTGGTCCTCCGTAGAGGCTCCTGAGTACAAACGCCCCGTGCTCGGACGGCTTCGGTTCACGATGACGCCGCTGGCCATTGTCGATCTCCTGGCGGTGCTGCCCGTCTATCTGCCGTTTGTCCGCGTGGACTTCCGCATGCTGAGGGTGCTGCGCGTGATGCGAATCATGCGCCTGGCCAAGCTGGG
>CAYNQP010000600.1:0-2975 GCA_964399325.1 uncultured Pirellulales bacterium | reverse complement strand
CGGCCTGGCACCGCGTTAGCTTGTTGCCGAGCCCCAAATGCGGCTTGCCTGCCCGTGCGACGGTGGTATAATGCGGTCGTCTGCAAGATAAATATGTACGCGAGGTGTACTTTTGGTAGGCATCACCCTTCTGGAAACGCGTAACCTGGTCAAGCGGTATTCGGGCCGGGCCGTTGTAAACGAAGTCTCCGTTACTATCGATCAGCGGAGCATTGTCGGTCTGCTGGGTCGCAACGGGGCCGGCAAAACCACGACCTTCCGCATGATCATGGGAATGGTTACGCCCGATAAGGGCAGCGTCGTCTTCGAGGGCCGCGAGATCACCAAGCTGCCCATGTACAAGCGGGCCAGGCTGGGCATCGGCTATCTTTCGCAGGAGCCGAGCATCTTCCAGCGTCTCAGCGTGCGCGACAACCTCCTCGCCATCCTGGAGACGATGTCCATTACCCGGGCCGAACGCAATCGCAAGGCCGACACGCTCATAGATCAATTCGGCCTGGGCGAGGTGGCCAAGAGCCACGGGCGCTTCCTGTCCGGAGGCGAACGCCGCAAGCTCGAAATCGCCCGGGCCATGGTCACCGACCCTTCACTGATCCTGTTGGACGAGCCGTTCAGCGGCGTAGATCCCATTGCGGTTGAGGATCTGCAAGGCGAAATCCGCAAGCTTGTCAGTTCCGGCGTCAGCGTGCTCATCACGGATCACAACGTCGAGCGGACGCTGGAGGTCGTGGACAAGGCCTATATCATCGATCACGGCAAGGTCATCGGCGCCGGCCCCCCGGCCGAGATCGTCCGTGACGAGCTCGTCAGAAAGAGCTACCTGGGCAATACCTTCGCCAACCGCGAGTTCGGTGATGGCTAACAGCCCAGATACTGCGATGCTATGATAACCTAAAATGCGAGGTCCGTGTCATGATCGACATTGCCAAATGCAAGATCACGCGTTATCCGGCCGGCGTGCTCGGCAAGGCGGCTGAGCCGGTGGAACAGATCGATGAGAATATCCGCAAGCTGGTGGAGAAAATGACGGATATCATGATCGCGAACCGGGGCATGGGGCTGGCCGCCCCGCAGGCGGGCGTGGGCCTCCAGCTCTTCATCATCTCGCTCGACGCCTCTCGCGAGAAAGTCAGAGCCTACATCAATCCCACCGTGACACCGGCCGGCGACCTTGACGAGATCGAGGAGGGCTGTCTCTCGGTGCCAGGCATCTACACGAAAATTCGACGTTACAAGAGGGCCACCGTCACCGCCACGGACCTGGATGGTCGCGAGTTCACGGAGAAAGCCGAAGGACTTTATGCTCGGTGTCTGCAACATGAATACGACCACCTTGAGGGAACGACCATCGTCAAACGGATGGGAGGGGCCGCGAAGATAGCCCACCGGCGGCAGCTCAAGAAACTCACCGAGAAGCAGGAAGGCAAATAACGAAATGAATTGCGGATTAGCGGTCGCCTTGCTCGATCCGACATCTGCAATCCAGATTCCGCAATCGCTATGAACATCGTATATCTTGGCAGCGGCGAGTTTGGCATCCCATGTCTGGACGCACTGAAGGCATCGAGTCACACGCTTTCCGTAGTGGTGACTCAACCGCCGAGCCCGTGCGGCCGAGGGCGCAAGGTCCGTCCCACTGCGGTGGCGTGTTGGGCCGCGTCTCGCCATATCGCCTGCCTGGAAACCGCTAACGTCAATGCTCCAGCCATCGTCGAGATGCTGACCGCCTGCCGGCCCGATTGTCTCGTAGTCATCGCCTGTGGCCAGAAGGTCGGCCGGACCCTCGTCGAGATGCCGCCCAAGGGCGCCGTCAACGTCCATGCCTCGCTGCTGCCGAAGTACCGCGGGGCCGCGCCCATCAACTGGGCCGTCGTTCGGGGTGAAACGCACACGGGCGTGAGCATTATCACGTTAGCGGAAAAGATCGACGCCGGCGACATCCTGGCCAAATCGCAGACGACCATCGGCCCGCACGAGACCGCCGGAGAGCTTCACGATAGACTGGCGCAACTGTCCGCGCCGCTTCTGCTCGACATGCTCGCCAAGCTCGAAGCCGGCACGGCCACCTATGCCCAACAGGACCATGATAAGGCAACCTTCGCTCCGAAGCTCAAGAAGCCCGACGGATTCCTGGATTTTCGCGAGCCGGCGGAGCTGCTGGCGCGCAAGATTCGAGGCTTCTGGCCCTGGCCCGGCACGTCGGCCACCCACGTCTCCGAGCGGACGGGAAAAGCGACACACGTGACATTCGCGCTGGCCGACGTCGCGCGCGCCTCCGACCGGACACCGCTGCCGGCCGGTACGTTCGATGCAGATCTCAACGTCACCTGCGGCGTCGATGGTCTGACGATCCTGAAGATCAAGCCCGCCGGATCGGCCCTGATGGATTTCAAAGACTTCGTCAACGGCTGGCACGTTCATCCGGGCGACAAGTTCGTCAAGGTGGATCAGTAGCATGTCCAGGCCGGCCCCCAGATCGGCGCGGTCCATTGCCGTTGAGGTCCTCGACCGGTTCGATATAGGACGCGACTACGCCACAGCGATTCTGGATCGCCTGCTGGACCAGACCGACCAGAGGCAGCGGGCCACCGACCTTGTTTTCGGCACGATCCGCAATTCTCTGGCCATCGACACGGTCATCACCCATTTCTCCGGCCGACCGACGAAAAGAATCGACCGCAAGCTGCTCAACATCATCCGAGTCGGTGTCTATGAGCTTGTCTACAATCCTGAGACGCCTGACTACTCGATTGTCAACGAGGCCGTCGACCTTGCCAAAACCGCCGGGGCCGCCAGGCAGACGGGATTCGTCAACGCCGTCTTGCGAGGGATCATTCGGCACATCCTCAGTCGAGATGCACCGTTGGCCGAGGCCGCCCCAACGCGCACGTTCCTCCGCACCCCTCTGGCGGGGTGCGAGTTCGATACAGATCTGCTTCCTGATCCACAGACCGCTCTCGCGGAGTATCTGGGCA
>CAYNQP010000599.1:0-2979 GCA_964399325.1 uncultured Pirellulales bacterium | reverse complement strand
GGGTTGCCCGATCAGTCGCTCGACGTCGCTCCGCGCCCGATGATAGGCCTCGACGGCATCGATATGCTGGGCCTTGGTCTCAAACAGTGTTCGCTGCGTATCCAAAACATGGAGATAGTCGAACTTGCCCTCGCGGTAACCCTGCTGTGCCGTCTCGAACGCCTGCTCGGCCTGAGGCAGCACGTCACGCTGCAGAATGCCGACCTCGTCGCAGGCGCTGGCCAGTGCGTTCACCGCCTGGGACAACGCCGTGAAGGTCTCGATCTCCGCCGCCATGTGTTCCTGCCGCGCTTTTGCCAGGTTCGCGGCCGCTTCGCGAACGCCGCCCTGGTTGCGGTCGAAGAGGGGAATCGGCAACGCCAGGCCGACGACAAACGCTGAGTCGTCGCTCTCCTCGTAACGCTGCATGCCCGCGGCCACGGTGACATCGGCTCTCGCCCGGGCCTTCTCCAGATCCAACGCGGCCCGGCGCTGCCGCTGCTCGACGGCCCACCGTGCCAGATGCGGATTGGCGGCGAGTGCGTCCCTCACCTCGTCCAGCGCCGGGACGGGCTCAACGCTGTGGAAGTCGCCGGCCGCCTGCTCGAAGGTAGCCGCCGCAGCGCCCCACGTCGCGGCCAGCTTCAGCCGTGCCGTCGCCAGCGCACTGCTCGCCTTGCGGACCTCGATGTGGCTCTGTGCCACCACCACGCCCGCCCGCAGGTTCTGGACCGGCGAGTCTTTGCCCACCTCGACGCGTTGCGCCACCGCCGATTGCGCCGTGTGCGCGAGATCGCCCAATTGCTCGGCCAGTGACAACCGTTCCTGCGCTGCCAGGACCTCGACGAACGCATCGGCAACCGCCTTGAGCACGTCGAGCCGCTTCGATTCGTAGTCCCATTGGGTCAACTCTTCTGCGAGCGAGGCCGCGTGGATGCGCTTGCCGCGCTTGCCGCCTAACTCGATCAGTTGGCCGAGTTGAATCTTGGTTTCGGCCGCATCCAAGCCGCTGCGCTCGCCACTGCCCGCCAGTGATTCGATCTCGACCTCTAGTTCCGGGTTCGGCCGCAAGCCGGCCTGTAGCGTTCGCGCCTGGGCTGCCTGCTTCTCGAAAGAGAAGGTCTGCAACTGCGGGTTGTGGGCCAGCGCCAGAGCCGCCGCGTCGCGCAGCGTAATGACATTTGTCGGCTGGGCCGGTTCGTTGGCACGTGGTGCGCTCCGCGCAGCGGGCTCTTGCCGAGTTGCCGGCACGCTGGACGGTGCGCGGTGGGCCGCTCGGCACCCGCCGGCAATCAGCGTAGCCGCCAGGAGAAATACAATAAGGGGAACACGGTACATAGGAATCGCTCCCGAGACAAAGGGTCTATTCGCGTGGATTCGTCAGTGTGTGGGTGCAACGGCCGATCACATCGACCGGATTACCCGTGGCGTGAGACTACACCTGGAGGACGATGTTAGACAAGGGGGTGTGAAAGGTGAGAAAGGTGCGAATTGTGGATGTCAGAGGGTTTGCGCGGTCGGTCGGTGATGTCGCGGGCGGCTCGATACACGCCGTCGGCGTCGAACCGCTCATCTTCGCCACGCCAGACGTGAGTCGGTCGTCGAAAGCGCCGAGTGACAAGGGGATATCGACGCAGGGCTCGCAATGGTTATCGGACAGGTGGCCCGATGCGCTCGATCCCGGCGTTGCCGGGTCGCAGTGGTGCGCGTCTCTGGCGTCCGCACAGTGGTCGTGTCCGGTCGGCTCGATGGCCACGTGCCCGTGTGCCCCGATGCACACGACCATCCCGTGCGAGGCGTTGCCCATCATCAGCAGGCTCAGCAACACGAAGGCCGTCTTGCCCCAGCTTGTCTTGTGCGCGTCGTTTCGCGTCATGAATCCCCTTATTTGTCTCCGGTCTCGCCGCACAGGGCCAGACCACCAGCATCTATTCTACGCTCCTGTCCGTCGTTGGTTCAAAAGGATGATACCGAAACCGCCCACCGCATCTTCGTCAAGCTGGCCTATGCCTTTCGCTAAGCGGCCAACCGCAGGGGCCCTATTCGTTCTATACGATCTGTGAAATTTGTGGCAAGATTCCAGTTGCTTCGGCGATGACAAAATTGTAGGCTCTAGGGCTTGTCCTACAGTTCTGTGGGTCGACCTTCTGGTTTGCGACGAAAGGTGTAGAAGAGATGAAGACGCGGTTTGCGGCCGAAGTCCAATTGCTCAGCGACGTGGCGAAGGCGTTCGCCGAGTCCCTCAATTTGGAAGAGACGCTCAGAAGCATATTGACCTCGCTCGATACGCACCTGAAGCTGCGCCGGGGGACCATTACGCTGCTGGACCTCGAGACCGAGACGATCAATATCAAGGTCGCGCACGGGCTGAGTCAGAAGTCGAAGACGCTCGGCAGCTACAAGGTCGGCGAGGGCATTACCGGGCGCGTGGTGGAGACGGGCGAGGAGATCGTCGTACCGGATATCTCCAAGGACCTGCGCTTTCTGCACCGGACCCAGGCACGCAAGGGCACCGACGGCAAGCGCATTGCCTTCTTCTGCGTTCCTATCAAGCTGGAGGGCAAGACCGTCGGGGCGCTGAGCGTGGACCGCCAGGCCGAGCGAACCGACAGCTTCGAGGCGAACGTTCGGCTCCTGAACGTGATCTCGACGATGGTGGCCCAGGCCGTCAAGCTCAATAAGCTAGTCGAGGCCGAGCGCAAGCTGTTGAAGGACGAGAACGTGCGACTGCGTCGCGAGCTCAAGTCGCGCTTCGATATGCACAATATGGTTGGAACCAGCAATGCGATGCAGGAGGTCTACCGGCTGGTGGAGCAGGTGGCGGACAGTACCGCGACGGTGCTGATTCGCGGCGAGAGCGGCACCGGCAAGGACCTTGTCGCCCACGCGGTACACTACAATAGCCTCCGGGTGGACAAGCCATTTATCAAGGTCAATTGCACGGCCATGCCGGAAACGCTGCTGGAGAGCGAGCTGTTCGGCCACGAGAAAGGGGCCTTT
>CAYNQP010000598.1:0-2984 GCA_964399325.1 uncultured Pirellulales bacterium | reverse complement strand
CGAAACCTCGGCCTGGAATTGTCCTCCTTATTTGCGCGCCCCGTTTGGCACGGGGGGTTTTCTTTCCTATGTTTTCCTTGGACTGAGAGAGAGCCGCAGATAACGCTGCCGGGCCGGTTTCCGGACAGCAAATTTCATGGCTCCAGAATCCGTTGCAGGATAAATGGGTTTTTGATGTGGCGCTCGTGGAGGCCGAAGTAGTTTCTCGTGTTTCTTCGAAAGGGTCTGTGGCTCGCACACGGCGAGGTCAACTGCGGGGCGTGTCAATTGGGCAAAGCTCCGTGAAGCGAACAAACGCAATCTGTAACCATTCAACCTAGTCGACTATTCATTTTCTTTCGCAAACGAGGAGGACAATACGATGAAGGCAAAACGTGGGTTTACATTAGTCGAAATCCTGATCGTGGTGGTCATTCTGGGCATTCTGGCGGCGATCGTGATCCCGCAATTCACCGAGGCCAGCACCGAGGCGAAGCTGTCGAGCCTGTGCAGCGATCTGCAAACCGTGCGTTCTCAGATCGAACTCTACAAGGTCCAGCACAATGACAAGCTGCCGGGCGCCGGCACGGCGACCTTCACTCAGGCCATGATCGGTTACACGGACATCGCCGGCGCGGTCTGGGGCGATGGTTCTACGGGCACGAAGTACGGTGTCTACCTCCAGCAGATCCCGACCAACCCGTTCAATCAGCTCGCTACCATCAATGAGGACGGCACCATCGGCGACAACGCCCACGGGTGGGAATTCAATACCACCACCGGCGACTTCAGAGCCGACGACGACTATGACCAGGATGGCGACGGCGAAGCCGGAGATCACGCCACTCTCTAACGTGTTGCCTGATCTGAAGATGACTATGCTTACCAAGGCTGACCGTGCTGAGGGCGTGACCCAAAAGCCGGTCAGCCTTTTTGGCAAGAAGAGAACACGTAGGATGGGCATGAGCCCATGCGGTCCGCCAGCAGCGGACCAAACGAAAGGATACATTATGCGCACGGCAAGAGCATTCACGCTCGTTGAGATCATGATTGTGGTGGTCTTGCTTGGCGTCCTGGCTGCTATCGTGATTCCAGTCATGGCCAGCAGCGGCTCGGCCGCGAGGTCAAGTGCATTGGCAGCGGACCTGAATCTCCTGCGAAGATTCATGTTGGTCTACAAGAGCCATCACCTGGAAGTCTCGCCCGGTTATCTGAATGGCGATGCCGGCGGTGACCCGAACAACGGCGTCTTCGAGGACCAGGCCACGCTGTCAAGCAAAGCCACCGGCGAAACTGACGCCCGAGGCACTGTGGGCTTCAAATACGGGCCGTATCTCTCGCAAATCCCTGTCAATCCCTTCAACGGGCTTGAGACGGTGCAAATGCTGGTCAACGGCGAGGCCTTTCCCGCCGCCGCCGACGACAGCCATGGCTGGATATGCAAACCCGAAACCCAAGAGATTCGACCCGACAACACCGGGACCGATGAGAACGGGAAAGCGTACTATGACTATTGATCGCCGCAAGAGAAGCAGGAAGACCCCAGCGGGCTTCACCTTGGCGGAGGCCATGCTTGCCACGGTAATTCTTGGCATGGCCGCTGCCGGAGTCCTGCTGCCTGTTGTCAGCGGTGCCTCGGTGCAGGCAGAGGGTCTGCACCGGACCCTGGGAGCGGTCTTGGCCAACGACCTGATCGAGCAGCTTGTCAATACGCCGTTCGGTGACATCGTGGACAAGTACAACTACCCCGAAACCCAGGGACAGCTAAAGGACGCAAGCGATACCACATTCACGGATTCGATGTATGCCAACTTCAGCAGAAACGTAGCCTGTGACTATGTTTACGTGCCTCAACAAGAGGACGAGGATCCTAAGCTCTTCATTCTTGCCACAGTGACGGTTTCTTATCTGGGACAGGAATTGGCGAGTATCAATCGCTTGATAAGCAAATGACTATCACGGCCGGCCCTGATTAGGGCGGGCCCCATCGGGCTCTGGCAGCCGTTGGCCGGGAGGGGTGGATTGACATATGCACCCTCCCGGCCGTCGGCGCGCCGGCCCGGCCTTTTCATATGTGGACGTGTGATATTGGGGATGGTTTCTGATGCGAAGGGCCGGTGACATTAAGGGTTTCACTCTCGTCGAGCTTCTGGTGGCTCTGGTCGTGACCAGTGTCATCCTCTCGGCCGTGGCGACCTTGGCATTTGCTATGAGTACAGCCAGCCATGCCAGTGGCGATACGGCTGCGAAGCAGGCCCAGCTTCGGGCCTCGGTGCTTCGTCTCCAGGAGTTGGTCCGCAATTGCAGGCTGATTTGCGCCGCCCCGGATACGGATCTGGCGATCTGGACGACAGATGATGGGGACAACCTCATTGACGTCAACGAGTTGGTCTATGTCGAAAGAGGGGCAAGTCGCGATACCCTGCGGCTGTGCCGATTCTCCTCCAGCGACAACTCAGTGATAGGTCTGAGCGGTCTCGGTCTCTCTCAGACCAAGGCGCAACTCATAGCCGGTTACAGCGAATCGTATGTGAATCTCATACCGGCGTGCAGCAACGTTCTGTTTTCCTTCTATGACACCAACGGCGTACCCTTGACCGTTCCGGGCGACCCGGTGACAACGGCCAAACGGGTGACGATCTCTTTGGACCTGGACGAAGGTGACAGCATTCATCACTATGAAATTGACACGACACTTCGTGCCCGGGCCGGCTATCTGCTCAGCCCGGACGGGACCGCTCTCGTGAGTGACGATGATTAGAAAGACGGTGAGACGAATCTCACGGCATAGGAAGAAGACGGCGAATGCCTGACGTTATCCAAAATCCATCATCAATTGCCACTCGCAAGGGCGTGGCGCTTCTCATGGTCTTGTTCATTGTCATGGCCGTGACCGTCATTTCGCTGGGCATCCTGGCGCGCGCGGATGTGGAATTGTCCTGTGGCCGGAATATGGCGCTTCGCATGCAAATGGACCAGATGGCGTCCTCGGGGCTCGATCATGC
>CAYNQP010000597.1:0-2992 GCA_964399325.1 uncultured Pirellulales bacterium | reverse complement strand
TCTCCTATTTCGTGCCGAGGTAGTAGCTGGTCATGGGGTAGTGCCGGTCCGTGTAACCCATCGTGTGATGACAGACGTCGTTGCGGTAGAGCGGGTCCTGCATCAGGCAAACGCGGCGGTCCGCGGCCGGGATGATCGTGCTGTAAACGCGAAGCTCACGTCCCGACGCCGTGACCAACTCCTCGCGCCAGTCGCCTTCAATATCCGCCACTTGGCGGACACTGCCCTGGACGGAGGCGCCTTCAATGGGCGTCAGGCCCGTGCCGTTCCACTTGGCCAAGCCGCGACGGCTGACGAACTCACGCAGCAGGTCGGCATCCCACCAGGCCATGAGCCCTTGCGGCGGGACTTGTCCCTGGACGCGTTTGCCCTGGGAGGAGTAATAGAACCGCCCACCGGCCAGTTCCAGACCGGGAAGGGCCAGGTCGAAATCGGCGGCGATGGCGTTGCCCAGCTCGTTGTCGTTGGTGGGCTCGTCGGCGCCGAAGAGAATCTGCCCCGTCCAGGCGTCCACCAGGCAGGCGCCGCTGCGCGGGTGCGGCTCCTCGATAATGTACCAGATCTCCCAGCCGGGATGGTCGGGATCGATGTCGCCCATATACGAGCGATCGCCATGACCGAGGCCGGTCCCCCACAGGGTCCGACCGTCATTGTCGATGGCCAGTGAACCATTGATGATCTCGTCGCAGCCGTCGCCGTCAATGTCGCCGGCCTTAACGGTGTGTTGGCCTTGCCCCTGGTACATGAAGGGCGCCCGCTCGTTGGTCCAGCGCCAGACCTTGCGAAGCTTCTTGTTCTCCAGCACGTAGGCGTCGATCTTCATCATGCCATAAGTGCCCCGCACCGCCAGGAGCGCTGGGGTCTTGCCGTCCAGATAGGCAACACCCATCATGTGACGGCTGGCCCGGTTGCCGGTATTGTCGCCCCAGTCCTGGACCTTGCCCAACTCGATCCAATCGACCTTGTCGATCAGCGCGCCGGTCTGGCCGTTATAGACAGCAAGATATTCCGGGGCGTCCAGGAGGAACCCGCTCCGGCCGCTGGGGAGCATCTCGTCCTGAGTCGCAGCGTACGATGACGTTCGCACGCAGACCTCGGCCTTGTTGTCGCCGTCGAGATCGCGGACCACCATCGGCGTCCACCAGACGCCCATGTCCACGTTCCACCCCAAGTCGATACGCCACATGAATGCGCCTGTCCTGCCGTTGTAGCCGTCGTACTTGCAGGAGCCTCGGTTGGGACCGACGCGGCCCGGGTCCTTGCCGCCACGCGAGTGCTTCACGACAAAATCATAGACGCCGTCTCCATCCAGGTCCCCGATGCCGACCATGGATGCGCCGCGAACATCATCCTTCAATGGGATCGACCTATACTGCTGGACGGGTGCGCTTGCGGGTAGAGACGCGGAATCTTGAGACGCAAGATGTTGCGTCTCTACAGGGTCGCCGATGGGTTTGACAAGCCAAGCGTTAGCTTGATCCAGCGGGGCCTTCTCGTCGATGAAATCGGTGGTCTTCCGGATCGGCTGGACGTTCAGCTTCACCGGTTTGCCGCCGGCAGTCGAACGATAGACATTGAAGGCGACATTCTCGGGGTCGGCCTTGAGCAGTCGCCAGCCGAGGTAGACCTTGCCTTCGCCCATCGACAAAGCCAGCATCCCTCGATTGATCCGCTCTTCGATCCGCTCCTGGGCCCAGCCCAAGACGGCATCCGGGTTGTACAACGGGTCCATGGCATAGAAATTCAGGTTCGGCGGTATCTCTTCGTCGGTCAGTTCCCGCAACCCGCGGTCGTTGCCCTCCGGCGGACGCGTACCGCCAAAGCCCCGTCTTGCCCTTGGGTTCTGCGCCAGGGCGAGTGACACGTATAGAGCAATCACCAGCGAAAGTATCGTCACGTTTCGAACCATGTCAGAAGACCTCCGGCAAATCCAAATCATGCCTGTCAATTCCACGGCGAATCGGGCGTCCCGGCCTCAGACGCCTTGGGCCTCTCGTCGAAGGGCGGCGTCTTGCCCGCATGCACTTCGTACAGGCGCTTGTGCGTGGCCTTGGCAGCCTCTATCAGCTCGATATAGGGACGGTTCGTGACATCCACGAGACCGATGTTGTAGTTCTCACCGTCGAAGCGCCCGAGGACCGCCTCGTCGCTCCATTGGAACCAATGGGCCCCGAGGAAACAGGGCAAGGCCGCGGCTTGCTCGACATAGTAGCGGTAGCCTTTACCTCGCTCGACCTGGTTGGCGGTCTGAACGAGGCCCGCCCCCAATCCGTCGGCCGGGACACCGAAGTGAAACTCGCCGATCATGATCGGCCGGCCGGCCGCGGCGTAGACGCGTTTGAGCTGCGCCGTCGGCTCGTATTCATAAACGTTGATGCTGCACACGTCGAAGGTCTTGCCCATGCGCATGACGCCTTCCGGGGGCGAGCCGCCGAATCGGATGCCGAGATTCAAATGGTTGGGGTCGTGTCGCTTGATCGCCTCGCCGATCAGTGTCAGGTATCTCTCGAACATTCCGTAGACAAATTCCACACGACGCTGCGGCGTATCCCCTTCGGCCAGAAAGCCCTGGAGCCTCGTCTTGGTAGCGGTGTCCGGGCCGTTGAGGAACATATCAACGACCTCACCCTCACGACCGGGCCACGGTGGCTCGTTGCCAATGAAATAGCCGAGCAGCCAGGGGTCGTCCTTGAGTGATACGCACTGCCGCTGAGCGGATTCGTCCGCGCTGCGGGCAAAGTCGTCCGAGTAGACGTCAGGCATGCCCAGAAACGACGGATTGATGCGCGGGCCCCGGAAGGTCGCGACATAGATCTTGCGGTCGGCATCATCGGAGACGCGGAACGACGACCAGTTGCCGACCGTATTGAGGCCCCAGGCGTTCATACGCTGCGAGACCAGATCGCGTCCGGTCGGGGCGTCCTCCACAGCAACCCCACCGCCACGCCGGCGGCCACCACCGGTCCGAATGCAATTGGAGCCGGTAGACAGG
>CAYNQP010000596.1:0-3004 GCA_964399325.1 uncultured Pirellulales bacterium | reverse complement strand
AAGGTAGTCCCGGCTTTGCAGGGCCAAGTCGTGACGAATGCCGGAAGCAACGAACACATTCGTCCGCTTGGGCTCGCTGCGGCTCCATCGGACAAAAGCTTCCATCATCTCCAGCATGGGGCCGTGATCGGACCTGAACCGTGTGCAGGGAGAGGGCAATAGACAACTGGGCCGGGAACAGTCGTCCGCGTGGACACACGCCATGGCGTACATGTTGGCCGACGGCCCGCCCAGGTCTTCAATCGTGCCGTGGAATTGCGGGTGCCGGCGAATTACATCCGCCTCGTGCAACAACGACTCCAACGACCGCGAGCGGATCTGCTTTCCCTGATGACAGCCGATCGAACAGAAGGCACAGCCTCCGAAACAGCCACGATGGGTCGTAATCGAAAATCGGACCGGCGTCAGGGCCGGCACGCCACCGTCACGGTCGTAACACGGATGCCACGACCGCGAGAACGGCAGATCGTACAAGGCATCCAGTTGCTCACTGCTCAAGGATTCGCTCGGCGGCATGACAACAATTGTGCCGGGGTCCTGCTCTTGCACAACGGGCTTTCTGCTTGGGCGCGCCTCGGCCTGGTACTGCAGGTGGGTTGTCATGAAGAGCGCCGCGTCGTCGGCCTGCTGCGAGAGGGAGGGCAAGCCCACCGCGTTCTGCGGCGTGCGGATCCCCTTGCGAAGCGGGTACGCCGTGCCGGGGATGTCAGTCAGTTCGAGGATCGACTGTCCGGCATCCAGTCGCCGAGCCACTTCCGCAACCGGCCGCTCGCCCATGCCGTGGATCAGAAGGTCCGCCTTGGCGTCGATGAGCACCGACCGTTTGAGCTTGTCCTCGATATAGTCGTAGTGGACCAGCCGCCGCAGACTGGCCTCCAGGCCACCCAGAACGATGGGCACCTCGGGGTACGCCTCCCTGGCTCTGGCTGAATAGACCAACAAGGGACGTCCCGGACGCAGGCCCACCGCACCGCCCGGGCTGTAGACATCCTGCTTTCGTCGGTGCCCCAATGAGGCATAGTCGTTCAAGCGTGAGTCAATGCAACCGCTGGTGATGCCCCAGAACAATCGCGGGCGACCGAGCGCACGGAACGGTTCGACACTTCGCCAGTCGGGCTGAGCAAGAACCCCGACACGATAGCCCAGCTTCTCCAGCCACCGCCCGATGAGAGCCACGCCGAACGAAGGATGATCCACATACGCGTCGCCCGTGACCAGGATCGCGTCCGCCTGATCCCAACCTCGCTGGCGAAGCTCGTCGGCCGTCGTCGGCAGGAACCCAAACATACTCGTGGCGCCTTTACCCATTAGGCCATTATACCACGGTCCGACCGGAGGTGTTCACCCGCAGGGTGATGGAGTGAAGACGTTTGGATGCCGCGACTCGCCAAGCCTCCGGAGACACAACCCCGTTCTCTCATCCTTGTTGGGAGGTATAGAACGGGATTATGTCTCCGGGACAGGCCCGATCTCGATCAGAAGTGATGCACCAGACGCAGAACGAAGCGCTCCCCATCGGTGCGATTCTGGACGCTGGTTTCAAAGTACGCGTTGAAGAACAGATGCGTATCCTGCGAGAAACTGTACAGGGCGCCCGGGCCGATGCCAACGACCTGTTCTTTGGGGTCGCCCGCGGTCACCGCTCCGCTGTCCTCTGAACTGGACACTTGCTTGAGGAAGTATCCATTGACGCCGGCGCGCAACCTCTTGGGCATCAGCTCGTAGGAGGCCGCAAAGTTGGCATGGACGGCCTGGCCCGCCTGGTGTCTGGTCTCGTCATTCCTGGCGTTCCACAGGTAATGCACGCGACAGGACGCGGTCAGCTTGGGGTTGAAGAAGTAGGTGCCGGCCCAATAGGGATTGAACGAGAAGAAGTTGCTGCCCGGGTTAAGGACCTTCGTGCTGTCATACTTGCCCGTAGGCCAAATGGTTTGCAGTTCGATCCGGTGCATGAACTTGGGGCCGTTGGCGCCCATGATCGGGTCCCACTGCAGGTAGGGACCGACGTAGATATCGCCCAAGCCATCATTGTTAGTGAGGGGCGGATTCGGCGAACTGTCGATCCCGACGAGCGGCACAATGACATCCAGGCCCCACTTACCACCGAGTAGCACTTTCTTATCGGACTGATAGATGAACTGGTTGAGACTGACCCACGCATCAATCTCAGGGTCGGGCACCGCCATGTCCGCCAGCCTGTCGGTCGTATAGTACTGAACGTACTCTGCGAAATAGAAACCGGGGCCGGCCGGGGGAGCTCCGTCCAGGAAACTCGTGAAGCCGAGGTTGAGCCCCAACGGTTGATCGTAGGCGGCAACCGGCGTCGCCAGCAGGGCCGCGAGCAACAAGCCAGCAGCCGGCAGAAGACAGTGACAACCTTTCATAGTGCACCTCCCAAATGGAGCCATAATAGGTCGTTTGCGCCTGCCCCTTTCACAGGCGACATTCTCTTAGTAAGGAGAATCGGCTAACAAGTCACTTTAGTATCAGTCATTTTTTCACATAAGGCTCTGGGGGAGCAGCAGATGGCGGCAGCCTGGGCCGTCCGCGTGGCGTCTGCCTGACCTGAAGACCGCCGCTCAGCCCCCCGGCTCACAATCCTGATCCGCCTTGCCCCCCACGTAATTTGTGGTACAAAGAACGCGGTCGGACAAGGGCCACGGGCGTCAACGTGTGAAAGGTGACAAGAGCGAAGACAAAGAGAATGTACCTGAAGGAGACGGCGAGTGGGGAATGCAGAGTTCGTACTGACGTTGCCGCAGTGGCTCCGGACTCTCGTGGGCCATGTGGACACGCGTTTCGATTCGGTGGAAGCGAGAATGCGTTTTGCCGTTGAACTGGCCCGACAGAATGTCGCGCACAGGACCGGCGGGCCGTTTGGCGCAGCCGTTTTCGAGGCTGACAGCGGGCGACTCGTGGCCGCGGGAGTAAACCTGGTCGAGTCCGCGAACTGCTCCATTGCCCATGCGGAGATGGTCGCCATCGCGCTGGCTCAACAGGCCGT
>CAYNQP010000595.1:0-3010 GCA_964399325.1 uncultured Pirellulales bacterium | reverse complement strand
GGCACCAACCTGTCGACGTATGCCGGGGAGGTCATCGATCTGGACGGTCTCGCCGTCAGGTCGATCAGGATTAACATCTACAGCAGCCACAGTGGAGGCTCGACATACGGTCTGAGCGAGATTCAGTTCAACTATCTGCCCGTATTTGCCCGTGAGCCTGAGCCGGCGGCGGGAGCCACAGACGTGAGTCCCAGCGTCGTTCTGGGCTGGCGTCCGGGTCGAGAGGCGGTCTCGCACGAGATCTATCTCAGCACCGACAGCAATGCGGTGGCCGATGACAGCGCTCGGGTGGATATGGTCAACGAGCCCAGCTACGACACCCTTGCTCTCAACCTCTTGTTGGACGAGAAATACTACTGGAAGGTTACGGAGGTCAACGAGGCCGCCACCCCCAGTTCCTGGGCGAGCGACGTCTGGGATTTCAATACACCGGCGTTCATTGTGGTGGACGATTTTGAGAGCTACGACGACGAAGGCAACCTGATATACGAGGCTTGGGCTGACGGCTATGGAATTGGCGGCAACGGCTCGGTGGTCGGCAACAATGACCCCCCGTATGCTGAGCAGGATATTGTCCACGGCGGCCAGCAGTCCATGCCGTTTTCCTATGGTGACAGTGGCGCCACAATGTCAGAGGCTACGCTGTCCTTGGGTGCCGGGCAAGACTGGACCCGGGCCGGGGCCACGACGTTGGTGGTGTTCTTCCGCGGCGGCCTGGGCAATAGCCCCGCGCAGTTTTACATCAAGGTCAACGGCACCCCGGTGAACTACACCGGCAGCACAGGTGCCCTCGCGGCACCCATTTGGAGGCAGTGGAACATCGATCTTGCCTCGTTGGGTGCGGCTGCCAGAAGTGCCAAGACGTTGGTGGTTGGCGTATCCGGTTCGGGCTCAGGCACATTGCACGTGGACGACATCCGGCTGTATCGAGATGCGCCGCCCGCGACGGGGCCTGCGGTTGACCCGGGCGCCAGCAATTTGGCGCTCTACTACGCCATGGAAAACAATATCACGGATGGCTCCGGCAACGGTCGCGATGGTACCGCTGAGCTCGGCTCCAGCTTCGGGACGGGACCGCAGGGCTACGGCCGGGCGGTGGCGCTCGACGGCACCAGCGGCCATGTTGTTCTGCCGATTGACTCGCTCATTCAGTCGCTCAACAGCATTAGTGTGGCGACCTGGGTGAACTGGACCGGTACAGACGGGGTGGGGCGTATTTTCGATTTCGGCACCGGCGAAGCGGTGAACATGTGGATGGCGCCGAACCTCTACGGCGGCCTGTGCTTTGCCATTACGAACAACGGCTACGCCAATGAGTCGCGGGTCGCCGCACCGGCTGTGCTTCCGCGCGGCTGGCACCATGTGGCGATCACGATCGACGGCGCCACCAGCGAGATGAACCTGTATCTCGACGGCAGCGTTGTTGACAGCGGCCCGACAGACACGCTACCGACGGCTCTGGGCAACACGACGCAAAACTGGATCGGCCGCTCCCAGTACACTGCTGATGCCTACTTCACTGGCTCGGTGGATGAGTTCCGCATCTACAACCGTGTGTTGTCGGCGGGTGAGATTCAGTACCTTGTCGGTGATCGGTAGTCCGCTTTGGGTGGCTGCCGCGTCATGAAGCAGCAACCTTGCATGATGACGGGGCCTGTACCCATGGGGTACAGGCCCCGTATTGTTCTTGTCGGGCATTGCGCCAGGCGGCTTGGCTGGTGGTGATAGGGCCGGATTGCGTCCTATAAATCTTCCGCCGGGCCGATGCCGGTCCGGGCCCCTGTCGCCGCCCCAGGGCCGCTCTCTGCCGGTCTGTTTCGTCTGCCTGTCGGTGCCCTTTCGGCCGCACGCCCGCATTATTGCCCGTTTTCGACGTGATACTTGAGATTTCCGGTCCGGCCTGCAAGGACACTGAGGACCGGCTGAACCTCAGTGTGGTCCGAGAATCATGTTGCGTTGGTCAAGATCTCCCGCTATAATGACGATAGTCGGGTGTATTCGTTTATACATTTTGTGCTTGGGCGTCCGGCAAAGCGGTTGGGCTTCGCAGAGCGCGCAGGTAGACTCATGGTGGGACACCGAACCGGAGGCTCTGATACAATGTGTTTGATTTGGCACACAGCGGGAGAGAAAAGTCGGTAACACGCTATTTTCGCATGCCGGATCGGGCGCGCCTATTTCGAGAGCGTTTTGCTCTACACGGGAAGGAGGTGGCAACTAGATAAGGCACAGAGTGGAAGATCGCACGAGTTTTCACAGTGGGGTAGAACTCTTAAGGAATTGTGGAGGACACGCAAAATGAAAAGACACATTTGGACAGCGTTGTTGGTCTGCTGCGCGCTGTCGGCGACAGCGTCGGCTACCATGATACACCAGGATTGGAACGAGGGCGTTGGCGGCAGCCAGCAAGCGATTATTGACTTCCTCGTCGACCTGGTTAACCCGGTGCCGGTGCCCGATGTGGACGAGATCATAGATGAGGCACGGTATCCTGGCGGCAGCAAAGACAACTACGTGGCCAAGTTCTATGGCTGGGTCACCGTCCCTGCGACGGGAACGTATCAGTTCCATTACTTGTGTGACGACTGGGGCATGCTGTACGTCAGCCAGGATGAGGAAATGGCCAACGCGGTGCAAGTGGCCAATGTCGACGGCTGGGCTACATACACCGAGTGGGACAAGTTTCCCACTCAGCATTCCGAGCCCATAAGCCTGCAAGAAGGCCAGATCATGGCCGTCATGGCTTTTTATCAAGAGAGTAGCGGCGACGACTGGATGGCCATTGGCTGGACGGGTCCCGGGCTGAGCAGCGATATCACAGATCCGACCTTGCTTACCGACTATATCACCCACATCGCTTCCGTACCGACCATTGCGAAGAATGTTGGGCCCGCGGATGAGGCAGTCGACCTGCCGCGCGACACGTCCCTGAGTTGGACGGCGGGCAAGTACGGGGCCACACATGATGTCTACTTGGGCACGGTCTTCGCGGATGTCAACGACGCCAGCA
>CAYNQP010000594.1:0-3014 GCA_964399325.1 uncultured Pirellulales bacterium | reverse complement strand
CGAAAAAATCCCGCGACCGTCTTGACAACGGCTTGCTCATAGATGTCCCCGGAATTCGTCATTACCTTGATTCCGAGCCAGCGCTGGCAATACAATCACGCCCGGACATACAGTTCACAGAGTCTCGGATAGGAGCTTCATCAGATGGTTGTCACGCTTTCAGTTGGCTCCGGAGCGACGTGAGCCATGGACGAATCACGGGCCGATGCCAAGTCCATCCGGCGACTTGGGGATTTCGAGATCGTGCGGGAATTGGGCCGCGGGGGGATGGGCATCGTCTACGAAGCCCGGCAGGTCTCCCTCAACCGCAAGGTGGCCCTCAAGGTGCTCAGCGCCTCGTTGGGCCTGACCACTAAGGCCGTGATCCGTTTCCAACGCGAGGCGGAAGCCGCTGCCAAGCTCCACCACACCAATATCGTGCCCATCTACGCCACCGGAGAGCAGGACGGTGCCCATTATTACTACGCCATGGAGCTGATCGAAGGACCCGGGCTGGACCAGGTCATCAGCCAGATGCGTGCGATGCAGAAGCCGGTCTCACCACAGGAGGGGCCTGGGGCTGTTTCACCGAGCGCCAGCACGGCCAGCCCCACACGTGCCCCTGTCGATTGGGCCTCCCGAACCATGGGCTTTCAGCCTCCCGACGCTGCGACCGGCGCTACTTCCGAGACCCCCAGTGCCAGTTCCAGTAGCCTCTCTAGCGGGACAGGGTACTTCGACACGGTCACCCGGATGATGGCCGAGGTGGCCGACGCCCTGGATTACGCTCATGCCCAGGGCGTCATCCACCGCGACATCAAGCCCTCGAACCTGCTGCTGTCGCCGGTGGGACGCCTGAGCGTGAACGACTTCGGGCTGGCGCGGATGTTGGAGCAGCCGGGGATGACGGTCTCGGGTGAATTCGTCGGCTCGCCGATGTACATGTCGCCGGAGCAGATCGCAGTGGGCAGAGCGCCGCTGGATCATCGCACGGACATCTACTCGCTGGGAGCGACGCTGTATGAGCTATTGACCCTCCAACCGCCGTTCCCGGGAGTCCGTCGGGACCAGGTGATTGCGCAAATCATCAGCAAGGAGCCCAAGCCGCTCCGGTCGATCAACCGGAGGATTCCGCAGGACCTGGAGACGATCTGCCTGAAGATGATGGAGAAGGACCCGGACAAGCGCTACCAGACGGCGGGCGGTGTAGCGGAGGACCTGCGGCGCTACGTGAACCGCTTCGCGATCTCGGCACGACGTGTGGGCGTGCTGGGCAGGGTCGTGCGCTGGGCCAAGCGGAACAAGGCGATTGCTGCGGCACTTTGTGGCCTGCTACTACTGGGCCTGCTGGCCGGCGTCTTTGCCTATCGGGAGCACCGCTCTGAGCAGCGAGTGATGGAGGAGCAGCGGCAGCATGCGGTCGAGCGGGCCATGCTCATCGTCATGAGCGGCGATCTCGATGGCGCCGAGAAGGCCATCGCAGAGGCCGAAGTCCTGGGTGCCTCTCCTGGCTCGGTCCGCATGATCCGTGGCCTGCTCGCCTATCACCGGGGAGATCCCCGCCTGGCCATCGAGCACCTGGAGCAAGCGGTGAAGCTCCTGCCTCGCAGCGTGGCCGCGTACTCGCTCCTGGCCCTAGCCTACCTGCGCGATGGCCAGTGGGACCGTTACGAAATCATCGTCATGGATTTCGTCGAGAAACTGACTCCGGTCACTCCGGAGGACTATTTGTTCAAGGGCTCGGCCGAGGCAATGGATGCCCCGACCCGCGGTCTGAAGACCCTTGACGAGGCCATCCACCGGAAGGACTCGCCGATCGCGCGTGTCCTCCGCGCCGAAGCCCGCGCCGACGTTGCCCAGGACACCAGCAACATCGACATGGCCCAATCCGCCATTGAGGACGCTAGCGCTGCCAAGAACATGATGCCTGGAAATCCCTTTGTTATCAGGACTGAGGTGTATGCTCATCTCGTTGCCACGGTGGTCTTTCGAGACGCCGGCGAAGAAGACCGGGCGGATGCATCCTTACGCCAGGCGGGGAAGGGTGTCCAGGAACTCGAGCGGCTTACTTCCCCCTCTGGGGGCTACGGTTGTCGCTGGAGATACCTCGTCTTGACAGGGCAAGAGGAGGCCGCTCACGAAGTGGCCCGCAAGGGCTACCAAGAGGCCGAGAGCCCCAGGACTCGCTATATCTATGCGTGTTCGCTCTATGAACAAGGCCAGTTCGAGAATGCCCTGGAGGTAATCGAGCGTGCGGGGGGCCCCGCAGGAGTCTCCAGCCGAGACGCGAAATTGGCCAGCGGACTCTATCAGTTCCGGCTCTTCATAATCGCGGAGCTGCCGGATGGCCCCTCCCGTGCCTTGGAGGCTTACAGGGAGAACTGTGACTTGTGCCAAGCATACCCAGGAGGGTATAGCGCGATCTTCAACCAAGCCACGCTTCTCTTCCTGGGCAAGAGAACCGAAGCGAAGGCTGCCAGTGAAGAACTGACAGGCCTCTATGACGGGCCCTATCTGCGGATCCTCGAGTATAGTGCAGGCTCCATCTTCGCCGAGGACCTCCTGAAGGGGGTAGTCGGATCGAGGTGGAATCAATGCGATGCCCATTTCTATGTGGCCCTCGACCGATTGGCCCAGGGGGACCGAGCCGGCGCCCGCGAGCACTTCCAAAAGGACTTCGCTACGGGAGTGTTCGCGTTTTGGGAGTACGACTGGAGCCGGTTGTTCCTCAAGAGGATGGACCAGGACCCGACGTGGCCGAGGTGGATTCCGCTGAAGGAGCCCGCGACCCAACCGACAACCACGCCGTAGAGGTGACGGCTCGTTCACATGCCTGTAGACTCGTCGGTCGCTTGCTTTCCGGCCCGGGCAATCTCCCGGCGGCGTTCGGTTCCCGCCGCCACCAGGCATAATAGCCGCTCCGCGAGACCTTCAAGACCCGGCACAGCAGACCCATCGGATAGAAGTCCCGTTGCTCGTTAATCCAGGCGCACCTCACAGGGACTCCTTGGCGAAGTACGCCGCCGCTTTTTTTA
>CAYNQP010000593.1:0-3052 GCA_964399325.1 uncultured Pirellulales bacterium | reverse complement strand
CGCCGGCGGCATCGCTCAGCGCCACCACCGAGCCGAGGCCGTCGAAGTGGTAGTAATAGACCGCCCCGTTCGGCAAGCTCAGTGTAGGACCGCTGTCGGCCACCGCGCCACTGATGGCGTCCTGAAGCTCGTTGTCGCTATCCGCAATCGCAACTCTCGCCCAGCGTTCCATGCCACCAGTCTACCGTTCGCCGACCGTGCCGTCAAGCCCTCCACGCCAGCATCCGCGCCGAAGTCAGATACCATGCGGACGACAGACGCTGCCTGACAATGTCATACAGCGCGGCTACACGCCGGCGGCCCTGACGGTCGCCGGTACCTGCGATTCGCAGGTACCGCACGGGGTCTATACCATGCCCGGGTTGCGGTCGTGCTACAAGAGAGGCACATGCCCTCTGGTTCAAGGCGAAAAGTCCCAGGGGTCTGGGGACCGCATCTCTCGGGCTCCATCACTGAACGTGTACTACCGGCCGGCCCGTGACTGTCACTACCTGCCGTGTTGCACTTCGCATTTCAATGCGTGTCCCGTTCTGGATAGACTTGCACGCACATGATGCCATGCCGACTTGAACGAACGCAAAATGGTCACGCTGAACGAAGGGAAGCATCTGGCCGGGGGCTGTTATCGAGGTCCGGATTCATGCTGAACCCAGATCCTTCGCCTCCGGCTCAGAGCCTGCCCTGAACTTGTCGAAAGGACGACAAGTCTTGCGAAGGTGTTGGTGTCCGAATGGCGAAAGCCCATTCAGTCTTGAGTGTTGTCCCAGACTTTCCAGGTAACCGTATCACTTACTTGGCTGCCATCGCTAAGGTCAATGGTGACGCTCAAGACATGCGTTCCCGCATTCAACATGCCAACTGAAAAGAAAGGACATCGGAGGGTCCTTCCTCCTGAAGCAATCGTTCCACTTATGAAGCTGTCGCCAAGAATATCGGTTACATCAGCGCCATCCAGAACAATACCCATGCCGGACACGGATCGATCCGTGTTTGCAACAATGAGGACAAGGTCAAATCGTTGCTTGGTCACATAGTCGCCGGAAGGGGGTGAGATCGTAAGCGAATCGACAACATCAGATCTAGCGGCCCAGACAAGAGCATTTGCCAGGATTTCATCGCCGTCCGTACTGGCATCCCAGAAATCATCTCTTGCATCATCTGACGGCGGATAGAAATTCAGGTCTACCCGACGTGCAACGCCCAAGTCCTTGGCTGCTATCAACGGCAAGCCGTCGGTCCAGTCAGCAATTAGCTCTGCATCCGAAAGGATGGTAGTATCGACACGATAACTGGAAGAGCCCCCGTCGAGACTGTGGACATCCGCCAAGATGGGGTGACCAGGCTGCCGAGCCGCGTCCAACGTCTGATGGCCATCTTCCTGATTGTGTCGAGGCTCCAAGACCCAGTAGCTCGAATCACTGAAACGACCCGTTGGTATCCAACTGCCACCGTTGCTTCCTACGCAAAAAGTAGCCAAGACGAGGCCACCACCTTCGTCAACATAGTCCGCCAGCATATCACCAAGTTCTTCGCATTTTGCGGCCCCCCAACCTGCGGTTCCACCCCACGCCAAGACGGCGTCATAGTGCTGCACTTCGCTCAGGGGCGGCACCGTCCCCAGGGTAATGTTGTACTTGGTGACACTTCCGATCTTTCCCGTTCCTAACACTTTCTCTTCAACGTCGGAAAGTCTCAGGTCGTCATCCGCTATTAGCGCCACGACCGGCCCTGCAATCTGCGTTGTTGCACCGAGCGGTGCTGTCTGCCTGATCGTTGGGCCGCCATTCTCACCTTCCGGCAGTGAAGACGCCTTGATAGAAACAATGAAGAGCACGGAGGCCACTACCACCGCTAGCGCTGCTGTTCGTTTCATCTTTCTTGCCCTTTCTTAGAATGTGACGATCTAGAGACTCAACAAATCCCACAAGAACGAAAGACACGCCGCCTCCCACCGTCACTGCGGACTATTTGATCCCTCTTGAGTTCCGGTGACTTCTGGTTCTGGAGGCACCCTGCCGGATCCTATCCCTATGCCTGCCTGCTCTTGGGCCTGATCTGTCTTACAGGTGGCAGGCGCGGGGCGTATGGTGCGTCCGAAGGTTCTCCTCCCGACGCGTTCGAGAAAGCTCGCTTGGCCCAAGGGCTTGCACGTACGCTCGCGACGGTCACGCAACGGCGTCTCAGCCGCCCCCGCTCTCTCGCTGAGGGACTCTTACGCAAGGGAGATTGAAGCCGCTCCATTCTTTCCTCCCTACGACTCTTGGCCGCGCTGCTGCCTTCTTGACGTATGCCGAGCGCTCTCCAAGCTCAGCACGCTCGACATGGGCCGATATTACCCTGCTCACCTGCATTATACCAACGGCGGCAGGGCTGTCCAACTTCAAAAGCAGCACGGTGACTCCGGATTTCCCGTAGCCGGCAACTCGGGTGCGGGCGGAAGACGTTGATGGGTGTTCCTGAAGGTGCCGCACGGATCGACTGTCGTAGAGACGCAACATCTTGCGTCTCAATCCCCGGGGACTTGGCAGAGACGAGGTCCCCGAAACGAGCGGTCTGGAACATACAAGGGTCTGGAGACGCAAGATGTTGCGTCTCTACAGGCCGCCCCGGTACCTTCCGCGCTGGCGTTGGACCGAATCCGCCACCATTTTCCGCCCAGGCACACGGACACGGCGGCGGTACATTTCTCCTTGCGGGGCCGTCTGATCTGTCTTAGTATGCCGGCTGAGGGCGGAATGATGATTCGCCCCCACGCGTGTCCATGGTGGGCGTCGATCTTTGGCGGTGGTTTTTCATGGGGATGGCTTATGACGGACGGCAGGCTGCGGATACATGAAAGCCCGAGCTTTCGGACGCCCCGCCTGATATTGGGTTTCTCCGGGTGGATGGACGGCGGCGATGTCTCAACCGGAACCATCCGGGCCTTGGTGGAGAAGCTGGAGGCGGAGCCTTTCGCCGAGATATCGCCCGAGGGGTTCTACATCTACAACTTCCCTGGAGCCATGGATCTGACGACCCTATTCCGGCCGCACTGCCAGGTACGCCAGGGACT
>CAYNQP010000592.1:0-3059 GCA_964399325.1 uncultured Pirellulales bacterium | reverse complement strand
CGGTCCACATCATGAGCTCGATGATCCCGATCTTCCTGATGCCGATCGCGGTCGTCAACTCGGTACACATCCTCTCGGAGTTCTTCGACCTTTACACGAAAGAGAAGGGCCGGCGCGAGACGACGCTGGAGGTGATGGACAACCTGTTCACGCCGATGCTTTACACGTCGCTGACCTCGGCGGCCGGTTTTGCGTCACTGGCTCTGACGCCGATTCCCCCGGCTCAGGTCTTCGGCATCTTCGTCGCCATCGGCATTATGATCGCGTGGGTCTGTACGGTCACGTTTGTCCCGGCTTACATCATGCTGCTCAAGGAACATTCCCTCGATAACTTCGGTGCGGCCGCGGTACACGAAGAGAAGCAAACCTGGTTGACCCGCGTGCTCGGTGCCGCCGGGCGGTTCACCTACAGCGGGGCCAAACCGATTCTCGTGGCCATAGTGATTGTCGCTGGCATAGCCGTCTACGGAATCACCCAGGTCAAGATCAACGACAACCCGATCAAATGGTTCGCCAAAAACCACCCGATCCGCCGAGCCGACACCGAATTGAACAAGCACTTCGGCGGCACCTACATGGCCTACTTAGTCCTCGAGGACGACGCGGACCCGAACGTCAGCATCACCTACGCCGGCGAGCTGCGCCAGCGCCTGGGCCAGAAAGTCGCGGAGCTGGCCCGCGATCTGCCCGCCGTGCGTGACGTCTTCCCACTCGTGGACCGGACCATCATCGCGGAAGCCTCTACCGACGAGACCAAGCCGGACTTTCTCGACAGGCTCGCCCAATTCGCCAGTGACAAGGAGGCCAGCGCCGATGCGAATGCGGCCGATGCCTGGTACGAGATGGCCGGCTTCTTCGAGCTGGAAAAGGAACGTCTGGGCATATTCAAGCAGCCCGACGTGCTGGGCTACATGGCCAAGCTCAAAACCGCCACGGAGCAGATCGGCCTGGTGGGCAAGAGCAATTCCGTCTGCGATATCGTCAAGAAGGTGCACCAGGAGTTGATCGACGGCGACCCAAACAACCACAGAGTCCCGGATTCCTCGCCGGCCGTCGCCCAATGCCTCATGCAGTTCCAGAGCAGTCACACGCCGGACGATCTGTGGCACTTCGTCACCCCGGATTACAAGAAGGCCAACATCTGGCTGCAACTCAAGAGCGGCGACAACCGGGACATGGAGAAGGTCGTCGCGGCGGTCGAGGAATTCTTCGTGAACAATTCCCCTCCGGTTCCCTTGAAGCACCGCTGGGCGGGTCTGACGTACATCAATATCGTCTGGCAGAATAAGATGGTCTGGGGCATGCTCCAGTCGCTACTGGGCAGTTTCATCATCGTCTTCGTGATGATGGCGATCCTGTTCCGCTCACCTTTGTGGGGCTTGGTCTGCATGGTGCCGCTGTCAGTCACTATCGCGGTGATCTACGGCCTGATCGGGCTGGTCGGCAAGGACTACGACATGCCGGTGGCGATCCTGAGCGCCCTGACGCTGGGCATGGCGGTGGACTTCGCGATCCACTTCCTCGAACGGGCCCGGAGCAGCTATGCCGAGACCGGCTCGTGGAAGGCCAGCAGCGCCGTCATGTTCGGCGAACCGGCGCGGGCCATCAGCCGTAACGTCCTGGTCATTGCCGTCGGCTTCCTGCCGCTGCTGGTGGCGCCGTTGGTTCCGTACAAGACAGTGGGTATCTTCCTCTGTGCGATCATGGCGCTGTCCGGCGTGGTGACGCTCATGGTGCTGCCCGCCATCCTGACGGTGGCCGAGAGAGCCTTGTTCAAACCGCAAAGAGCGCCGCAGTCGATAGGCTGCAACTGCGTGTTCTGCGTCATCCTGGCCGTCGCGGCGGTTGTGCTGATGGTCCTGAACGTGCACCAGTTCGAACTGGCAGGCTGGACCACGCTGGCTTGGCTGAGCGCGATAACCATTCCCGTGCTGGCGTTGACCTGCGGCATGTTGTCACGCCGGCAGGCTTGTCGCCGCGTTGAGACACAAGCGAAGAAGAGTTGATACGGTCCGCTCGATTTGTCATCCTGAGCGACAGCGAAGGATCTGGCCATCGCATAAGAGGTCTTTCTCGCTCGCGGCCCAGGTCCTTCGCTGTCGCTCAGGATGACAATCAGGCGCAAGGATTATTCCGAAAACACATGGGGCTTGGAGATTGGAACCATGACGGTTGAAAGAGATCTGAGAGGCGTTGCCGGTTTTTTTGTGATTGTCAGCGTTTTGCTGGCGTACTATCATTTTCCTTACTGGCTGTTCTTTGCCGGCTTCGTCGGGCTGAATCTGCTACAGTTGGCCTTCACCAACTGGTGTCCGATGATGTTGCTGCTCAGGAAGCTTGGGATCAAAGGTTAACAGAGAAAGAGAGAGGTGCACGATGTCACGAAAGACAAATATCACTCTGCTCGTGTCGATTACTGCCAGTCTGATTGTTTCCAGTGTGGCCCGAGCGGCCGAGCCGAATGTCCCGGACGTGCAGACCATCGTCAACAAGGCCAACGTCATGGCCTATTACCAGGGCGACGACGGCAAGGCCAAGGTGAAGATGACGATCACCAGCAAGGCGGGCCAGACCCGCGAGCGCGAGTTCATCATCCTCAGAAAGGATGTCGCCGACGGCGGCGACCAGAACTACTTCGTCTATTTTCAGCGGCCCGCCGACGTCCGCCGGATGGTCTTCATGGTCAAGAAGCACGCCGGGGCGAATGCCGACGACGATCGCTGGCTGTACCTGCCGGGGCTGTCCCTGGTAAAGCGTATCGCCGCCGGTGACAGGCGGACCAGTTTCGTGGGCTCCGACTTCGTCTATGAGGACGTCTCCGGCCGCAGTCTCGACCTGGACACCCACGAGCTGGTCGAGACCACGCCCGAGCAGTTCATCGTCAAGAATGTCCCCAAGAAGCCCGATCAGGAAGAGTTCACCTACTACAACGTGGCCATCGATCGCAAGACGTATATGCCGATGAAGATGGAGTACCACGACAAGGAAGGCAAGCTCTACCGTATCATCGAGTCGCAGACGGTCGAAGTGATCGACGGTTTCCCCACCGTCACCAAATC
>CAYNQP010000591.1:0-3068 GCA_964399325.1 uncultured Pirellulales bacterium | reverse complement strand
ACGTAGCCTGTTCCTGTATCCGACCCAGATCCTTCGCGATGCTCAGGATGACAGAGTCATCGCAAGGCGTTGTCGCAGAAGGAATTGCACTCTGCCAGAAAATATAGTCACACCCGATACCTGAGGCGCCCCCTGCAAGTTCAGCCCCAAGGCGGCCCGGACGGGGTCCTTTCGGTCCCCCGTTTCAACCCTCTTCCCAAACAGTCAGGCGAAACGGGGTGTGATTGTAAGTTGTTTATGTGAAATTACTTAGGGTTTTTCTCGGCATTTTTTGCTTGCGTTGCCCCTACGGTTTACGGTATAATACGCATGTTGAATTTGATGTGACTTTTGGGGGTAGCAAAGGGGCTATGAAAAGGTTCTATCAAGAGACTTGGCTGCCGTTTGTTGCGACGAAGAGACATATCCTCGTTCTGGCTATTGCCACTTACGCGGCCCTCTGCTGAGATCTGAACCAACGCTTTTGCAGTGGCCGATTCAAGGGCTAAGGCCATAGCAGAAGCCGTCTGTCGCCAAGCTTCGCACGGGCATCCTCCGACCATCGATATCAACTGTTGCGGGCCCGCCTCAGGTCGGATACAACACCTCGCAAAATGCCATTGGGATTCGTCTATGCCTTTCACGCCATACCACTTCGGGCCCAGTGGGTTTGTCGGTCTGCTATTCAGGAAGTGGATCGATCTGCCCGTGTTCGTTCTGGCCAACGTCGCGGTCGATATCGAAGTGCTGATCTACATTATCCTTGCTCCGGATCTCTCGGCACACCGGTATGCTCACACGCTGGTCTTCGGAGCGGTGGTGGGGGCGTTGTGGGGCCTGGCGGCTTATCCGTGCCGGCCCACGTTCGCCAAGTGCATGCGGTGGGTCCATCTGCCATACCGCACGAGCTTGCGGAAAATGGTCCTCTCGGGCATTCTGGGCGTCTGGCTGCACGTCATCATTGACAGTCTTTACCACGCCGACGTGAGGCTCTCGTGGCCCAGCCAACCTCTCGGCTTGCGGGACATGGCTCACTGGCACCTCCGCGAACGGCGCGTCAAGTACGCCTGCCTTTTCTTCTTCCTGGTCACCGGCGTCGTCTACGCGATCCTCGAGGCCAGGCGAAAGAAGCAGCCGCCCGCCGATGCCTCGCCGACCGGCGATTCCTGAGCATTTCATCCGTTCCTTGCCCGCGCAGGCGGTTTCCCGTATAATGCCGCTTTCCTGTAGAAGCCATGTGAGAGAACGGTATATGAATGCACAGACCGCCGAACAACTGAATCAACTGAAACGAGGCGCCGTCGAGGTCTTCACCGCCGCCGAGCTGGGCGAGCGACTCGCCGAGGCCGCCCAATCGGGCCGGCAGATGCGAATCAAGCTCGGCCTGGATCCGACCAGCCCGGATATCCACCTGGGCCATACCGTGGTCCTGCGCAAGCTCCGGGCCTTTCAGGACCTGGGGCACAAGGCGGTCCTGATCATCGGCGACTACACCGCGCGCATCGGCGACCCGACCGGCCAGAACGCGACACGCCCCATGCTCTCGCCCGAGCAGATCGAGCAGAACGCTCAGACCTATTTCAAACAGGCCGGACACATCCTCGACACCGCGCCGGAGAAGCTCGAGGTCCGCCACAACAGCGAATGGCTGGAGAAGCTGACCACCATCGAGATCGTGCAGCTCGCCGCCAAGAAGACCGTCGCCCAGATGCTCCAGCGCGACAGCTTCAAGAAACGCCTCGAAGCGGAAATTGACGTCTACATGCACGAATTCCTCTACCCGCTCATGCAGGGCTACGACTCGGTCATGATCCACAGCGACGTCGAGCTGGGCGGCACCGATCAGACCTTCAACAATCTCATCGGCCGGGACATCCAGCGCGCCTACGGCCAGCCGGCCCAGATCGTCATCACCATGCCCATCCTCGTCGGCCTCGACGGCGCCGAGAAGATGAGCAAATCCAAGGGCAACTACGTCGGCGTCACCGACGCGCCGAGCGAGATGTTCGGCAAAATCATGAGCATCTCCGACGAGATGATGCCCAACTACTACACGCTCCTGACCGACCTGCCCACCGAGCAGATCGCCGCACTGACCGATCCGGCTCAGACGCATCCGAAAGAGGCCAAGACGTTCCTGGGCAAGACCATCGTCGCGCAATTCCACGGCCCCGAGGCCGGCGACGCGGCCGCGGCCGAGTTCGAGAAGGTCTTCGCGCAGGGCCAATTGCCCGACGACATCCCGGACGTCGCTATCGCGAGCGACGCCACGTCGATCAAACAACTGCTGACCGCGTGTCACTTGGTTGAGACGGGCGGTGAGGCCAAACGCATGGTCACGCAGGGCGGCGTCAGCATCGACGGACAGAAAGTCACCGATCCGAACGCCCAGATTACCCCCGCCGACGGCATGATCGTCCAGGTCGGCAAACGCCGCTACGCCAAGCTGCGCATCCAGTGACCCGCGCGCAGTCGAGGAATTGGGCCGCTTGACGCAGGCCCCTTTGTCCCTGGAGGTGCAAGGGGCCATACCGACTTCAAACCGCCGTCCGCTTAACGGACCGCCATTCTATGGTGCCCCTAAACTCCGAGCACTTGGCAGGCCAAGCGGAAGTGGACGGGCCGAATGATAGCCTCCCGGAGGTCCAACTTCTCGGCCATGATGCATCTTCCAACTGTCCGTCTCATCCTTGGTGGGGATGTTGCCAGGGCGCCCGATACTCGCGTTTCATCATGGCCTGGGCCCGAGGATTGTCTATAATGCGTTGTGCCTGGGCATCCCAGCGGAGCTTCTCACCCAGTTCATAGGCGATCATGGCCAGTTGCACGGTGGACGAGCTGCGGAAGGCCTCTTCAGGCGTACACAAAGGTTGCTGACGGGTCTGCACGGCACTCAGGAATTCACCCATGTGCGCGGCCGATAGATCGCCGCGAGCCTGTTTGACCTCCGGCTGAGCGCCTCGGCCTCGCGGGATGATCTCCCACCGCTGGTCCGTTACGAACAAAGTGCCTTTCTCTCCATACAACGCAATGCCGTTGGCCAGCTCAGGACGGATTTCACGCGCGCCCCACATGCGATGCCGCCAAGT
>CAYNQP010000590.1:0-3070 GCA_964399325.1 uncultured Pirellulales bacterium | reverse complement strand
AGAAGATCTCGCGTCTCACCGCGATAGAGATGCGCGCCACCGGCATTCAATGGACATTCGCACCCTGTGTGACGGTCGTTCGCGACGAGCGCTGGGGTCGAACCTACGAAGGCTTTTCGGAAGAGCCCAAGATCGCATCGCTTCTGGGGGCTGCTTCCGTTCGCGGCCTGCAGGGCAGCGACCTGGGCGCTCCGCTCTCGGTGGCCGCCTGCGCCAAACACTACATCGGCGACGGTGGCACCGTGCCGGCCACGTCTCCCGGCCGACGAGGCGAAGGGGGCGACAACCGCAATTTCGGCGGCACCGCGCGGGCCACGCGCCGCGGCGTGCGTGTCAGGCTCAATGCTGGTGACGTACCGATTGACGAGGACACCCTGCGGCGCATTCACCTGCCGCCCTACATCGCGGCCGTGAACGCAGGCGCCGCCACGATCATGCCCTCGTACAGCAGTTGGAACGGTGTCAAGTGCTCGGCCAGTAAGCGCCTGCTCACCGAGATCCTCAAGGAAGAACTCGGTTTCCAGGGCTTTCTGATCTCCGACTACAGCGCGATCAGCATGATCGATCGGTCGGACTACAAGAAATCCATCGAGATTTCGATCAACGCCGGCATGGATATGGGGATGATTCCCAATCGCTACGCCGAATTCTTCACCAACCTCAAGCAGCTCGCCGAAGAGGGCACGGTTCCGATGTCGCGCATCGACGACGCCGTGACGCGCATCCTTCAGGTCAAGTGTGCGCTGGGCCTGCTGGACAAGAACCGCTCTCCGCTGGCCGACCGGAGCCTTTGGGATAAGTTCGGCTCCGCGGAGCACCGGGCGGTGGCTCGTGACGCCGTCCGACAATCGCTCGTACTCCTCAAGAACGACAACAAGACCCTGCCGCTGGCCAAGCAGGCCACTCGCATCCATGTGGGTGGCAAGAGCGCCGACGACATCGGCAACCAGTGCGGCGGCTGGACGGTCGAATGGCAGGGCCGCAGCGGCGACGTCACCACGGGTGGTACGACCATTCTGGCGGCGATCAAGAACACCGTCTCACAGAATACCCAAGTGACTTTCGCCGTCGATGGCGCCGGCGCCGCCGGTGCGAGTGTCGGCATCGTCGTGGTCGGCGAGAGACCCTATGCCGAAGGGAGTGGCGATGACGGCGATCTCGAGCTCGACGAGGCGGACATCACCGCGATCGACAACATGAAAGCCGCCGGTATCCCAGTCGTGGTGATCCTGCTCTCCGGCCGTCCCATGATCGTCAACGACGTTCTCGAAAAGGCCGACGCCTTCATCGCCGCGTGGCTGCCCGGCACCGAAGGCCAGGGCCTGGCCGATGTGCTCTTTGGCGACTACAAGCCGACGGGCAAGCTCTCCTTCACCTGGCCCCGCTCGGTGGACCAACTCCCGATCAATGTCGGCGACGACAGCTATGATCCGCTCTTTGCCTTTGGTTACGGCCTGACGTATTGAACTTGGACACAGCGCAACGTATGAGGAGTACTTTCGTGCGATTCACTCTGTTCTTCCTGTTGGGAACGTGTACCGGCGCGCTGGCCGCTGAATCCCAAGATGCGGATTGGCCGCCATGGGTCAGGCAGACCGGAGCGCAGAGCATGCCGCAGAAAACTGACGTCTTCAAGGTGGCCGACCACGGCGCCGCTAACGACGGCAAGACACTCGCCACCAAGGCGATCCAGGCGGCGATCGATGCCTGCGCCGCGAAGGGGGGTGGGGTCGTCGCCTTCGAACCGGGCGCTTACCTGACCGGTTCGATATTCGTCAAAGCGGGGGTGAATCTGCGCCTCGATAAGGACGTGACCCTCCTGGGCAGCCAGGACCTGGTGGACTACCCGGAGATCGACACGCGCGTGGCCGGCATTGAAATGAAATGGCCCGCCGCCCTGATCAACGTCCTCGACCAGGAGAACGTGGCGATCACGGGCGAGGGGACGGTCCACGCGCAGGGCAAGCCGTTCTGGGACAAGTACTGGACCATGCGCCGGCAGGAGTACGAGCCCAAGGGGCTGCGTTGGATCGTGGACTACGACTGCAAGCGGCCGCGCACGCTCCTGGTGTCGCGCTCGTCGCATGTCACGCTGAAGGGTTTCACGCTGAAGCAGGCCGGCTTCTGGACGGTCCATATTCTCTACTCGAAGAACGTGACCGTCGATGGGCTGGTGATCCGCAACAACATCGATGGCAGCGGGCCGAGCACGGACGGGATCGACATCGATTCGTCCTCGTTCGTGCTGGTGCAGCACTGCGATATCGACTGCAACGACGACAACTTCTGCCTGAAGGCCGGCCGTGATTGGGATGGGCTCCGCGTCAATCGCCCCACGGAGTACGTGGTGATTCGCGATTGCATCTCGCGCAAAGGGGGCGGGCTGATTACGTGCGGCAGCGAGACGTCCGGCGGCATCCGTCACGTCGTCGCGTACGGTCTCCAGGCCGAAGGCACCGGCGTGGGCCTGCGCTTCAAATCGGCCAAGACCCGCGGCGGCATCGTCGAGGATATCCATTTTCGCGATATCGAGATGAGCGGCGTCGGCACGGTCGTTGAGGTCGCGATGAACTGGAACCCCAGCTATAGCTATTCGAGCCTGCCCGAGGGCTACGATCCCCAGACCATTCCGCCGCATTGGAAGACCATGCTCCAGCAGGTCGAGCCGCCTGAGAAGGGCATCCCCGAGGTCAAGGACGTGTACTTCTCTGGCATCAAGGTCACCGGCGGTGGGACGGCCATCTCCGCTTCGGGCATGCCCGAGTCTATCGTCAAGAATTTCCGTTTCAAGAACGTTCAGATCGAGGCCCGCTCGGCCGGTCGCATAGCCAGTGCGCGAGGTTGGCGATTCGAGAACGTTACGCTCCAGACGAGCGACGAGCGCCCATTGGGTTTGCAGAATTGTACCGATATGAACCTTCAGTAGGCAGGTGAAACCGTTCGTAGTGGGCTCGGAAAGGCGTAGTAGGGGCGAATAATTCTTCGCCCTTGTCTCTGGCCGGGACAACCGGCTTCGACGCTGGTGAGGGCGAATGATTATTCGCCCCTACCGACGACAATTGATACTTGG
>CAYNQP010000589.1:1052-3072 GCA_964399325.1 uncultured Pirellulales bacterium | reverse complement strand
ATCTGGGGCCGGCTGGGGTACACCACCGAGGAGACTCCATGAGACGGATGATCTCGCAGCCAAGAACGGACCCTGCAAAGGAGGTATGCCAGACAACTCCTGCAAACCGAACACATCAGTTTCCTGCTGGGCGCCCTGCTGGAGACGGCGCAGCACCCCCCGTCTCAAACCGCCGGCCGGACAAGAGACCCCCATCCAAGGAGGTGATCCCCATGTCGAGTGATTGTGAGAACCCACGATTTGGCATCGCGGCCAGCGTGGCAGGGTGTGCAGCGCACACCCATCGGTCTCGAACGACGAGTGACGAGCGACGAGCGACGGTCAAAGGCTTTACGCTGATCGAGCTGTTGGTGGTGATCGCCGTCATTGCGCTGCTGCTGGCGATCCTCATCCCGGTGCTGAGCCGCGCTCGTGAACTGGCCCATCGCGCGGTCTGCCTGAGCAACCTCCGCCAACTCACCCTGGCCTGGGTTGCTTACGCCGACGACAACGGCGGCAAGCTCGTCGCTGGCTTAATGGGGCCGGCAGGCGAATCGTCGGCATCAGAACCCGGTTGGATCGGGCCCGCCTTCAAGCAACATACCCGTTCGGCCGTGGTGGAGAACCCCTACAAGGGGGCTCTCTGGCCGTATGTGCAAGACGTTGACTTCTACCGCTGCCCGACGCGTGGCCTGCCCGGGACCATGGCCGCGTATGAGGCTGTCTCGGCGGCGAACGCCTGCAACCTGACAGGGCAATACATGGATTCTGTCACGTATTTGGCGGCGCTCGGAAGTGTCTCCCTCCCCAGTAGTCGAGTCGGCAGAACAATGCTGCGGCTGATCCGGCTGACGGACATCGTCAGTCCGGGCGCCTCACAGCGAGCGGTCTTCGTCGGTACAGGCAAAGTGATGGGGGCGTTCTACGTGCCTTACTTCACAGCCAGTTGGCATTACGTCAACCCTCCTCCCATCCATCATGCCGGCGGCGCGACCCTTTCGTTTGCGGACACGCACGCAGAATACTGGAGGTGGAGCCGCGAGACCGTCAGCCTGCGCCGAGAGACAGTGGTGACGGCAAGTGAGACAACCTATGAGAGGCTGCGCCAAACCAAACCCCAGACGGAAGAGGGCCTACGCGATCTCCAGAGGACACAAAGGGCCATCTGGGGCCGGCTGGGGTACACCACCGAGGAGACTCCATGAGACGGATGATCTCCCGGCCAAGAACGGACCCTGCGAAGGAGGTGATGCCTATGGACTGAGACGTGTGTCGCCGGGAGCGTGAAGCGATTGTTTGGGACAAGAGACCAAAGAAACGAAAGGATTCAAATCATGAAACGCCAACTGTTTGTTGAATGTGCATGCGTCGTCACCATGGTTCTCGTCGCGCCTGCGGTCCACGGTGATATCTACACCACCGGAGATTGGCAGGAGGCTACCTCGGGCGGCGGTATCTGGACTGGCGGCAACAGCGAGTTCGTTATGACAATGGCTGTAGCTGACAGCGATAATCCTTCCAATTACGGCGGGTGCGACGGCTGGACAAAGACCTATACGACGGAGGCCGGGACCTTTAGCTGGTACTCCTACCTCTATGGCAAGGCGCAAGGTCAAGTATCGCTCTGGGACGACCTGACTGTCTCGTGCCGGGCATGGGGAATCGCCAGCGCGTCTGGCCCCTATAGCAGCGCAAACGTCACGAAGATGATTAACTCGGGCCCGTATAGCGGCTCCGGCGGACGGGAATTCCCGTTCCTCAGCGAGTCTGATCCGAATGGAACCTACGCGGAGTCCCTCAATGTGCCCTTCACGACCATGGACTACGTGCAGACCGAGTGCTATGCGGTTGTCGATGTCTATAGGCACAGCGGCGCCTGGGGTCAAGACGAAGCATATGCTCTCGCAATGGCGATCGCCTACACGGACATGTGGTGAGCATTCCTTTCGCCGAATTCATCCACGGGAAGGACAGTGGCTCATGTTTGCAGGCTGGCAGTATCGCCCCACGACGGCCATGGGGAACAAAGGTGTTCATCCCA
>CAYNQP010000589.1:0-1042 GCA_964399325.1 uncultured Pirellulales bacterium | reverse complement strand
ATTGCATACCAATGAAAGGATTCAGACCATGAAACACCAACTACACGTCGAATGTGCGTGCATCGTCACAGTGCTTCTCATCGCGCCTGCGGTCTTCGGTGACTTCTACACCACGGGTGACTGGCAGGAGTGGACCTTAGGTAACGGCATCTGGACGGTCGGTGACAGCGAGCACGTTATGAGTGGTGCTGAAGCTGATAGCCAAAATCCCTTCAGTGCCGGCGGGTGTGACGGCTGGGCGGAGACCTATACGACGGAGGCCGGGACCTTTGGCTGGTACGCCTACCTCTATGTCGACGCGCTGACTCAGGTGTCGCTCTGGGACAACCTGAGCGTCTGGTGTCTGGCGTGGGCCGGCGCCAGCGCATCCGGCCCTGGTGGCTCAGACAGCCTCGTGGCGGCGGCTGACCCAGGCTCACCCCTAAGCGGCGAAAATGGAACGCCGGCGTTCGACGAGGACGAGCCTGAGCCGTGGGGGACCTACGTGGTGGTCGAAGACGTGGAGTTCACAACCACGGATTATGTGCGGACTGAGTGTTATGCGGTTGTCGATGTCGACAGGCACAGCGGCGCCTGGGGTAAAGACCAGGCAATTGCCCACGCAACGGCGATCGCCGACGGTGAGATGTATTGAGCATCCCTTTTACCGGAGTCATCTACAGGAGGGACAGCGACCCATGCTTGCAGGCTGACGGTGGCACCCTTGGTGGCCATGAGAAACAAAGGCATTCATCCCAGATCATGGTATTCCCTGATAGCCGCAGGCAGGGTCACTGTCCTGCTCTTGATGATGGTGACACCCGGTCCTGTGCGGGCTGACGATGACAACGCGCTCAACCTGCGCGTGTACGAATTCGTGTCGCAGTTCTATACGCCCATGGCACCGGGCCGACTCGACGGGCTCATGGCCTCCGACGGCACGCAGCAGCGCATCGCTGTGTACTGGATGGAACCCTACGTGCTGCGCGAGAGTGACCTGTTTGTGCGCTATGCCGACCTCATCTTCACCCAAGAAGCAGTGCACTATTGGATCTGCGGCGTT
>CAYNQP010000588.1:0-3083 GCA_964399325.1 uncultured Pirellulales bacterium | reverse complement strand
CATACCGGTCTTGGACCGGCGCCGGAATTCCGGTTGTCTAACATCGCAAGGATCGAGAAGGAGGCACAGCCATGCCTATGAACCGTCGGACCTTCCTCAGGACTTCACTCGCCACCGGTCTAGCCGTGGGTCTTCCCGCGATTGCCGCTGCCCGGAAAGACAAGACTTATCGCACCGCCCTGATCGGCGCCGGTTGGTGGGGTACGAACATCCTGCGTGAGGCGGTCGCCTCCGGACGCTGCAAGGTTGTGGCCCTGGTCGATGTAGACCAGCGTCAACTCGAGCGGTGCACTGCCGAGGTGGCCAAGTGGACCAGCGACAAGCCCAAGCACTATGAAGACTACCGGGAAATGCTGGCTGCTGAGAAGCCCGATATCACCATCGTGGCCACGCCCGACCACTGGCATGCCCTGCCGATGATCGCCGCCGTCAGAGCGGGCGCCCACGTCTACGTCGAGAAGCCCATCGGCCATACGATCATGGAAGGCCGGGCCATGGTCAATGCCGCCCGCGCCGCCGGCCGCGTCGTGCAGGTCGGCACCCATCGACGCGTCTCGCCGCACAATGTCTCAGGCATGAAGTTCCTACGCGAAGGTCGGGCCGGCAAGATCGGGATGGTACGCTGCTACGTCGTCTCCGGAGGCGGGGCCGAGGAGCCGAGCAGGAACATCGAACCGCCCAAGGGCCTGAATTGGGACATGTGGTGCGGCCCGGCGCCGCTACGGCCCTTCAATGGCGGCATTCATCCGCGCGGGTTCCGTAGCTACCTGGAATATGCCAACGGCACGCTGGGCGACTGGGGCGTCCACTGGCTGGACCAGATCCTCTGGATCATGGAAGAGAAATGGCCCAAGACCGTCTATTCCACGGGCGGCCGGCCCATCAAGGGCAAGCCCATCTTGAACGCCGAGTTTCAGACGACCGACGCCCCCGACCACCAGGTGGCCAGTTACCAGTTCGAGGATCTCACGGTCACGTGGGAACATCGCCAGTTCGCGGGCAATCCGACGGAAAAGACAGAGAACGTCGGCTGCTATTTTTACGGCACCGAGGGCACGTTCCACATGGGCTGGCAACGCGGCTGGACGTTCTACCCGCAGGGCCGAGGCCAGAGCGAAATCCACGAGGATCCGCAACTGAACCAGCCGGACGGTCAGAACATCAAGGAGCTGTGGGCGGACTTTCTGCACGCGATTGAGACGGGGCAGCGTCCGGTGTGCGACATCGAGGCGATCCACTACTCCACGAATATGAGCCTGCTGGGGATGCTGTCGCTCAAGCTCGGACGCAGCGTCGCGTGGGATGGCGAGAAGGAAGTGTGTGTGGGTGACCCGGAAGGCAACAGGCTATTGCGGCGCGAGTATCGGAAGCCGTGGATCTACCCAGAAGTGTGACTTTGATTTGCTGCACGCGGCTTACTCTTCGCGGTTGCGGTCGAATGACAAAGGGCAAACGCCCAATAGCAAAAGGCAGATGACAGGGTGTCACCACCCCTTTTTCGCAAAGAGCACGGGGATCGTCTGCAGAAGAATATAGATGTTCAGGAAGAGAGACCGATTCTGGATGTAGAGGTAGTCGTACTTGACCTTGTGAGCAGGCTTGAGGTCGTAGAAGCTTCTGACCTGGGCCAAGCCCGTGAGACCTGGCTTGACAGCCAACCGTATGCCTTGGAGGGCCTTGTGCCGTTGAACGAAGAAAGGCCGTTCCGGCCGCGGCCCAACCAGGCTCATATCGCCGCGGAGGATATTGAATAGCTGGGGCAACTCGTCCAGCCGCGTTCTCCGGAGGACGCGTCCGACCGGCGTCACGCGGGCATCGTCCTTCGAGGCCCAAACGGGTCCAACGTGCTTTTCCGCATCGTTGACCATTGTCCGGAACTTGTACAAATCAAAGAGCTTGCCGTTCTTGCCGACCCTCTCTTGCCGGTACAGAATCGGGCCCGGCGAAGTCAGCTTCACGAGAACAGCGGTGATGAGCATTGCCGGGAAAGCGCAGATCACGATAGCCAGCGAACCAACGATGTCAAGAAGCCTGATCGGGAATTCCACCCGCTTTGGAGCCCGCGACACGGTGACCTCAGAGGTGCGCAGATGCCACTGCTCGTCCGCTCTGGGACGTGCCATTCTGGCATGAGGATGAAGAGCAGTCACACCGCCCTGCACATCCTCGCTGCCGATTGGTACAGCCCCTATCGCCTCTCCGAAATCTCCCTGACCAACACGCACTCGATGCCCCATGGCATCCCCCACCCTAACCACAGATATCGAACCAAGCTTCTGCCTGTCCGTATCAAAGCCCTCTCATCAGCAGCCGATCGCACGCTCCGATTATGACGGCTGCGCTCGCCAACTGCACATCTTCTATTCCGGCAGCATTATAGAGATTACATCGGTTAACACAAGCCGAAACATTAGACCGACTCGTGAATCCATCCTGTTTCATTGGCGTTTGGCCAGCGATCGCCATACATTCACGGTCCTCAATGGCGGGCCCGGCGCGGCCAGCGGTCTAGCTTCGACGTATCCACGCCCGATAATAAAGGCTCTTCCAAATATGGTTCTGGCACTTATGACATGTTCCTGGTTTTCACATCGCCTTCTCCACCAAATCCTTGTCGCGCTGGCCGGTGTTCTTCCGGCGGCGTCCACTTCTAGTCCCCCGCACCCCATTCGATCTCCCAAACCTAACGTTCCGGCGGTTACGTTTCGATGCCGGCACTCGCCGTGCCGGTTCGTCTCACAGAGGATTCTGCGTGGCGCCACTTCATCACAAGACCACGGACTGAAAACGCAGTCTCTCTCATGCTATTGCCCCCACCGCCTCAATCTGGCGTGATACTCCTCGTCGAATCTGTGGAGGTCTGCTTCCGTCACCTTTCGGACAGGTGACCGCCGGTGGTCTCTGAGTGCCACCTTCAGTGCGAAGCGGCACCCGCGCATCGTCGCCTGACTTCGGTGCAAATGACGAAGCGAAGCAAAGGTCATGTAGTATGCACGAAGCACCCATGACCACACCTTGAAGTAGAGCGCTGAATGGAACCGCGACTGAAAGATGAGGCGACTTCGGGACACGCAATACCACAT
>CAYNQP010000587.1:0-3090 GCA_964399325.1 uncultured Pirellulales bacterium | reverse complement strand
CTGATGGCGCCGCCGACTTGCGCCGAGTTACCGCTGAAGAGGCAATTGGCCATCGTCGTGCTGGAGGCTTCGTCCCATGCTCCGCCGCTTCCCGCGGAGTTGCCGAGAAAACGGCAGTCGATGGCGGTTGTGTTACAGTCGGCGCCGTTGTAGACGGCGCCGCCCGAAGCGCCGGCGGCGGAATTGGCATAGAACAGGCATTTCCTCAAGACGGGTTGGCACGACGAAGAGCAGTAGAAGGCCCCCCCGACATCGGCCCGGTTGCTTTCAAAGGTACAGCCGTTCACATAGGGGTCGCATGATTCTCGACTGAAGAGAGCCCCGCCTGTGCGGGCCGAATTGCCCTCGAAGGTGCAGTTGGTCAAAACCGGGTCGCTCGTGGCATGGTTGAAGATGGCGCCACCTTGGGCGCGCCAGCCGCCTTCCGAATCGACGGCGCTGTTCCCGATGAACGAGCACCCGGCCAGGTTGGGGCTGCTGTAGAAGTTGGCCATGGCGCCGCCAACGTACTCGCCATCCCGACCTGCCGCCACGTTGCCGGTGAACGTACACTCGGCGAACCTTGGGTTGGAGCGAGCATTCACGATAGCTCCGCCCATGCTGATGGTGCCGTCGCCGAAGGCGATGTTCTCAATGAAGGAACATTCCTGGAACGTCGGCTCGCTGTCTGAGCAGAGGACGGCCGCAGTTCCTGAACTGCGGGTGTCCTCAGAAGAGCGGGCGGTATTCCGATAGAGGGTGCACCGTGTCAGTGTCGGTTGGCCACCGCTAATCCACACGCCGGCGGTATTGCCCCCGCGGCCACTGATCAGCGGCATAATGAACCCGCTGTCTTCCTGGTGTCCCTGTCCACGCTCGTCATGCCGCGCCGTTATGGTGAAACCATCCAACACCGTCTCTTCGGACCCGCTACGGATGGTCAAGATGGTGTAGCTGTTGTCAGTCCGGGTGGCAGAGGCCGTGAACTTTGCCAGGGACTGCCATTGCAGGTCTTCCAGGTCCGCGTCGTCTTCTCGCAGGTCGCCGCTGAGGATGCTCGGATGGGCCTCTACGTCACGGGCGTTCGGGTCGGGCGCGCCGAGCCCGGTGTAGCCTCCCTTCATTACGACGCCGTCCCGCAGGTCGAAGCTGGCTTGCCGCGAACCGGAGGCATATACACTCTCAGACGCGCCCCGGCCACCCGATGATTCCACTCTGTCAGGCATGTACGTGCCTTGGGCGACGCGGATTTCGTCGCCTGCCCGGGCATCCTGCATGGCATCCTGCAGGCAACAGTAGGCCGTCTCCCAGGAGTGGTGGTCCAAGGTGCCGAGTGGTGCTCGTTGGTCTACATAGATGACTCTGGCGGCCACGACCGTGGTGCTCACCAGCACCAGCATGGTCAATGCGGCCGCGTGTGTGAGTTTAGGTTTGTTGGCTTTCATAGTCTCCGCTCCTTTCTCGTCACACTACGAACACGTGCTTGTCTCTTTCCTATAGATTCTCGATCAATCGTCTCAACCAGAGCATGCCGGCTTCTCGCTGTGGAGCTGAGCCGGGACTGATATTTGCAGGAGCGGCAAAGGCGTCTGTAGCCGCCTTGGCCTCCTGGAGATAAGTGAAGTGGATTTCGCCCATGTGGATCGGCCCGGTCGCGGCCCCCGTCGAGAAGGCGATTGTCTCAACCAAGTCCAACTCCATATTCACCGTGTAGATCAGCGTGAAGCCGTCGGTGTGCACCGTGATCATCGCGCAGCCCGTGTCGGCGTCATAGACCGTTTCGAACGGCAGACGCTGCCCGGCCGCGTCCCGCCGAATCGTGTCGATGGTGTGCAAACCCATCCAGGGCCGCGGCAATCCCGCGAAGAGGCTCCCTCCGACCAATCGCGCGGCAACACGGCCGGCTTCATCATAGATGCGGGCGCCTGCGGGAGTGTCCACGAAGGCAGGTCGCCCGCCTACGCTGAGACTCAGCCAGGGATAGTGTTCGCGAGCCGAGGCGAAGACAAACGGCAGACGCCCCGTGCCGGATACGGACCGGCCGGCGACTTCCCCCTCAATTTGGAAATAGGTCCAGCCCCGCTCGTGCATGGCATCGCGGTCGTCGATGACTCGCGTGCTGTCAGGCCAACTGAACTGAAAGTACTCCTCATTCAGCACGTTCCGGTGGCGGTTGATACGCCACGTGAGGTTCTCCCCGTCGTGTTGCTGTTTACAGATGACCAGCAGGCCCCTCCTGTGGCTGGTCATAGGTTCCATATCGGCGGCATGCCCCTCGATCTGTGTGATGAACGCGCCGAGATCGAGGCTGTCCGTCGGCAGCCGTGTCACGGACAAATCCGGTTTCCAGGCCCGGTAGTTGCTGGTGTGAACCGTGTGGGTTCGCGTGTCGAGATGGTAACTGGCATACTGATTCTGAAGGACGCGACAGGTCGGACTCTCGTTCGTGCCGCCCGACTCCAGGAGGCGCATCATCACGGGACTGTTGCCTCCCTCAGGGAAGTAGTACCAGCATTCCTGTTGCTGGGGCGACTCCGATTGCCAGGTGGTCGCCGGCAGGCTGCTTGAAGGGTCGGGCCGGGCCGAGAAAACCGATGCCACCCTTTCGGAGTTGACGGCCGCCGATCCCACGGCGAGGCTGCCTGCGGCGGCAAGGACGATCAGCCCGCTCTTGGCCGTGGCGGTGGCCAGCAGGGTGGCCAGAGGACCTGTTTCCAGAGTGGCGGTGGTGACCGCGACCTGGGCGGCCGAGGCTTCGCTGGCGGCCGTGACCTTCCCGAATACGACCAGGGCGACGATAAGAGAGCTTTTCCCCAGACCGTAGTCCGCCAGGCGGCGGGCCAGCGACTTCTTGGCGCGACAGAACATTGCCCTGGCCCCGATCTCGGAACAGCCTACCAGCCGGGCGATTTCCGCGTAGGACAGATGGTCAAAGCATCGCATCGTCAGAACGGCCCGCTGCGCCGGCGCCAGTTGCCCAACCGACCGCACCACGATCTCTTTCAACTCCTCCGTAACCACCTCGGCCAGCGTGTCGTCGCCGGACGGCTCCGTCGGCTCATAGCCGGCCTCGGAGAAGGTCCGTGTCCTGCGCCGCCAGTTCTTGCCGTA
>CAYNQP010000586.1:0-3095 GCA_964399325.1 uncultured Pirellulales bacterium | reverse complement strand
TCACGGCCACATCGGCACGACTGTCAACATTGGGCCAGTGGCCGTGGCATTGTCTCGTCATGCTTACGGGTGCCGTGCTGATGCTGCTGTGGGCCGTTCGTCGCATTCGACGGGTGGCCTTGGCCCCGGTTCCCGGTGAGGGATCGGCTCTGAGGTGTGGCACGTCCGCACAGGCAACGCCAGCGTTGCCCGGAAGATGGTGGCCGTGGCACCGGGCGATTCGACCCGTCACGGGATCGCCTATTGTTTGGAAGGAACTGCGCCGGCCCATCTTCCCGCGAGGCTGTCGCGGCATCTTCAATGCGCTCGGGCTGATCGCTGCCGGGTGCGTTGTCGTCGGTTCACTGGTCTTTCTGCTGGTCAATTCGAAATTGATGGTGGGCCCGGCGTGCATCGCGGTTGCCGCTCTGCTGCAATTGCTTTTCGTCATCAACATAGCGACCTCGGCCGCGTCGGCGATCACCCGAGAAAAGGAAGCGCGCACTTTGCCGATCCTGCTGACGGTCCCGCTGGATAACGGGGCGATCATCCGAGGCAAAGCCCTGGGACTGCTGCGTCGGAACCTGCCCCTGCTGGTGCCGGTCCCGATCCTTGGCGCCTTGGCCTACGGCTTGATGTCGATGTCGACCGAAATCATGCCGTCCCGTTCGCTCTCGACCATTGTATCGCTTGAGGTCTCGGCGGTGGGCAATGTCGTGTTACTGCTGGGTCTTGGCTTGTGTCTGAGTGTCTATTTGAGGACGACGACGTCTGCGGTGGTCTCGACTTTCGTTGTCTATATCGCGTTCAGGTTCGCCGTCGGCATCGTCGTAACGATCCTGTTCATGGTCGCCGAGCGTTTCGGCGTCATCAGTCGCAATCAGATCTTCGTTCGGTACGCCATGGTGGGGTTGCAGGTGGCCGTCTTCGGCGGACTGGGTTTGCTCTTGGCATGTATTGCTGCTGCGGGCCTGAGGCGCAACAGTCTGTGACAGGTCTTGTATGATTTTGGTGGTCAAATGGCCTTTGGGATTTATGCGCACGGCCGGCTTGGCGGGCCCGATCTTCGACAAGGAGCTGCGCGTGGCCAGCCGGCGCCGGCGCCACTACGCGCTGCGGTTCGCCTACGTCATCATGCTGATGCTGTTTGTCGCGACCATCTGGATCGACGCGGTGCGCTTCCGCGGCTCCACCGCGATGCAGCAGACGCAAATGGAGGCGGCCGCCAAGATCCTGACCCGTGGGATCATCTGGTTTCAATTCATCGCGGCCCAGATCGTGGCCGTGATTACCATGAGCACCGCGATCAGTGACGAAGTGTACGGCCGCACCCTGGCGGTGCTCATGACGACGCCACTGAGCAGCTTTCAGATCGTGATGGGCAAACTGTTCAGCCGGCTGTTTCAGATCCTCCTGCTGGTCGCGACGACGCTGCCGTTGTTGGCTATTGTCCGTGTGCTCGGCGGGATTCCCTGGAGCTTCTTGCTCTGGAGCTTGCTGATTACGTGGACAGCCGTGGTGTTTGCCGGCTCGGTCAGCCTGTTCTTCTCGGCCCTGTGTCGCAGAGCCTACGCCGTTATCATTGCCAGTGCCTTGAGTATTGGCTTCGTGTTCGCCTTCCTGCCATTTCTGGCGAACGTCGTCCTGGGCAAAAGGGGATTCGATGATGGCTTCGTCCTGCTGTTTCGCTACGTGAATCCCTATGTGCTGCTCCTGTACTGCACCGAGTACATGCTCTCGCCGCGTCTGGGAGGGATGGTCCCGGTTGCGTCTCTGATCTCGTGCAACGTCTTCTTATTGCTGGGGTCTGCGTCCCTTCTGCACGCCTCGGTTCGGCTGGTGCGCCAGGTGGCGCTGCGACGCACGACAGGGGAGATGACCTTCCTGGACTACCTGCGTCGAGGGCGCCCGACGACCCATGCCGCCGCCGCACGGCGCAAGAAACGGGACCGCGGCATCCGTCGCGTCGTCGGTCCACCCATGATCTGGAAGGAGTTGACGTGTGCCTTGTCGCGTCGGCAGAGAACAGCCGCGAAGCTGGCCGTCGGAACGGAAGTCCTGCTGGTGTTGATCGCCTATACCTTCCCAGCCATGGCGCAGGCCGTCAGCTACGACGGCGCGCATGTGCTGTATCTCTGGTTCTTCCTGGGGCTGGGCGTGCTGTTCACGCTCTCTGTCTCTGCTACGGTCATCAGTTCCGAGAGGGAGTCACGCGCATGGCCGGTGTTATTGATGACGCCGCTGCGGGACAGGGACATTCTCATCGGCAAGTTCGTCGGCGTGCTGCGCCGCTGCGGCCTGATCTGGCTACCGCTGCTGGCTTACATGGTGGCATTCACGCTGGCCGGTTGTTTCCATCCTTTGGCCATCGTTCAGATCGTTGCCATGATGGTATCGATCATTATCTTCATGTCGGCGACCGGGTTCTATTTCGGGTCCCGCTGCAGACGGACCGCCGAGGCGGTTACCGCGAACCTGATCCTGGTCGGGATTCTGTGGTGCATCGGCCCCCTGATCGTGGAGTGGATTGCCCGCGCAGCCGACCTTCGGTGGTATGACGGGCAGGCCTTTGTGGGCGTTCCCTTCGTTCAGGTCATTGCGACCCTCACGACTACTTTGGTCGGGATGGACGGTTTCTTGCGCTGGCCGGGCCATCGTTTGGATGCCTGGGACGTCACGTTGTTCATACTGTTCTCGACGGCGGTGTATGCGCTGATCGCGTCTCTTTTCGTTTGGCGCGCCATGCGTGCGTTCAGACGCCGTATCATCTGAAATCTCAAGGGCGATTGATGATTGCAGGAATCAAGAAAGTGTTCTGGTTGACCGTCAGGCCCAAATGGCTGACCGGGCCGATCTTCGAGAAGGAGCTGCGCGTCTCCTCGCGGCGGCGCAGGAACTATGTTCTGCGGTTCTTCTACGTCTTGCTGCTGACGGTCTTCATGGCGATGGTCTGGCTCAGCGTGGCCCAATATCAAGGGGGTGTGACATTCCAGCGTTCGCGCATGGCGGCGGCCGGCAAAGAGATTGTCATGACGATTGTGTTCTTTCAGTTCATCGCCACGCAAATCCTGGCCGTGGTCATGCTCAGTACCGCCATCAGCGACGAAGTCTACCAC
>CAYNQP010000585.1:0-3096 GCA_964399325.1 uncultured Pirellulales bacterium | reverse complement strand
ACGGCGGGATCGTCAACATGGGTGCGTTCGGGGGCACGCCGCAGGCGAGCATGAGTCTGTGGCAGCCCTGCGTCTGCCCGGACGGCAATGACATCGCGGGCTCCGAAGATTTGGCGCCGCTTGGCCAGGAGTAGCAATGGAAGCGGTGTGGATTCGCCAAAGAACACCGTCGAGTTCGCACGTGGGGCCACGGCAGGCCACAACTTGCATGTTTCACCCGGCAATCGCCACGCGGAGGGCGCGATTGCCTTGCGGTATCCCGCACGGCCGGGGCGGCGGGTGAATTCGCGTCTATTGTCTGTTGATTGATTGACCGGGGGGTTGAACGATGGTATAATTATTTCTGCAGGTGGAAGTGTGCGAAAGGCGCAATGCGTCTTGTAGAGCGAAAAGTTCGTTCCCATTCGGGGGTATGTGCGGCCGTTCGGCCGGAGCATGGGCGCTATGGGTTTACCCTGGTCGAGCTGCTCGTGGTCTGCACCATCATTTCCGCGCTCATGGCGGTCTTGCTCCCGACCTTGGGACATGTGCGTCGCCAAGCCCGAACACTCGTCAGCATGCAGAACATGAAGCAGATAACCGTCGCGGTGGGCATATTCGCATCGGATCATGCCGACCGATATCCACCGTCGATGGCAACGATAGGCATGGGCGACAGTTGGCACTGGCAGGAGCCGACCATGCTCACCGGCTTTCTCAATCGGACCGCCACACTGCGTCGATCCGTCAGCGCCTATCTTCGTCCGTACATAGAAGACGCCGACACGATGTTCTGTCCTAACGCCCCCTTGAGATACAGGTATCTCCAGGAAGCCTGGGATGCCGGGGATGACTGGGACCATCCGGAGACGCCGGCTGTGCCTGATGCGGTGATGGGATCCTATTGCCTCTACTGGAACTACGTCAGTGCGCTCGGGGAGCCGAACGGCATCTTCCGAGGCCCAAGCGGGCCAACCAGAGGGTATCGAGAAAGCAGCGTCCTCGTGACCGACTACTTTGGATACGATCACTGGCGCAGTCCTGGCGCCTATGGAAGCTGCGAGAAGTTCGGCAACGCCGAGGTGGCAGAGGGCACCAGCATATCGTCGGCATATTGGGCCCGCGCCGGAAGCGAAACGGCAGATGAGCTGCGCAGCCTGACGATCAGCCTGCATGCCGGCTACGTGGACGGACACGTCGAGTCCTACGCGCCGGCCGAAACCAGACCGATGCGCGTGATTCTCAATCGAGAAACAGGTGAACCTTACCCGTCGGGCACAGTCACCGGCTTTCCAGGCGTTTTCTACCTGCCGCGCATGGGCCTATACTCAGCGAGTCAACGATAGACGTTCGACGGGAGCGGCGGCAGCAAACATCTGTCTGATGTCGTCAGGCCCCGGCGGCTGCGCGTGTCGCCCTGTACCACTCAATCGTGTTTCGCAACCCCTCCTCGAAGGGCACGCGGGCCTCAAAGCCGAAATAAGCCTTGGCCTTTGAGACATCGAGGCATCGCCGGGGCTGACCGTCGGGCTGGGACGGGTCCCAGCGAATCTCACCTCTGAAGCCGGCCAGTTCTGCGATCTCCTCCGCAAGGTCCTTGATCCGTATTTCGCGGCCGGCCCCAATGTTGACCGGTTCCGGGCCGTCGTAACGCTCCGTCGCCAACAGAATTCCTTCGGCGGCATCTGCGACGTAGATGAACTCTCGTGAGACCGCCCCGGTTCCCCAGCAGTCGATGTGATCGGCGCCGGTTTCGACAGCATCGACGCACTTCTTGATCAAAGCCGGTATCACGTGGCTGCTGGCCGGCTCGAAATTGTCGCCGGGACCGTAGAGGTTGACAGGAAGCAGAAAGATCGAATTGAACCCATACTCTTGCCGATACGCCTGAGACTGCACCAGCAGCATCTTTTTGGCCAAACCATACGGGGCGTTGGTCTCTTCCGGATAGCCATCCCAGAGGGACTCCTCCTTGAAAGGCACCGGTGTTAGCTTGGGATAGGCACAGACCGTTCCGAGGGCGAGGAACTTCCCCACGTTGTGCAGCCGAGCCTGCTCGATGAGCTGTATTCCCATGAGAAGGTTCTTGTAGAAGAACGCGCCGGGATGGGCGCGATTGGCGCCGATGCCGCCGACGACGGCAGCCAAGTGAATGACAACGTCCGGACGCATGGTCTCGTACATGCGCACGACGTCATCGAGCTTGACCAAATCATATTCCTCGATCACGGGGACATCCGGGTGCCGGCATCCGCGACTCTTGAGTGCCTCGACGATGTACTTTCCGAGAAACCCAGCGCCCCCGGTGACCACCACCCGCTTGTCTTTGAAGTAATCGCTCATTCTTCCAACAGTGCCTTACTGTCCCTGGTGTGCTTTTCGATCATTTGCTCACGTTTGGCAATCTCCATGTCCGCGTCGACCATCATCCGGGCCAGCTCCTTGAAGCTCACTCGCGGCTGCCACCCGAGAACACGCCGGGCCTTGCTCGCATCGCCCAACAGCAAATCGACTTCGCTCGGCCGAAAATAGCGCGGATCGATTTCCACATACTGATGCCAATCCAGATCGAGATAGCCAAAGACCTCGTCAAGAAACTCACGCACCGACCGAGTTTGCCCCGTGGCGATGACATAGTCATCCGGCTTGTCCTGCTGCAATATCAACCACATGGCGGCAATGTAGTCACCCGCAAAGCCCCAATCCCGCTCGGCATCGAGATTGCCCAGGTAGAGCTTGTCTTGCAGGCCGCGCTTGATGCGCGTCGCCGCTCGGGTGATCTTGCGCGTCACAAACGTCTCGCCGCGCCGAGGCGATTCGTGATTGAAAAGAATCCCGTTGCAGGCGAATATTCCATAGGCTTCCCGGTAGTTGACGGTCTGCCAGTAGCTATAGACCTTCGCACAAGCGTACGGACTGCGCGGATAGAACGACGTCGTCTCGGTCTGAGGGGTCTCGACTACCTTGCCATACATCTCGCTGCTGGACGCCTGATAGAACCGGATCGGTAAACCGCCGGAGCGAACGGCCTCCAAGACACGCAGCGTGCCCAGCGCGTCCGCGTTCACGGTATATATCGGCTGATCGAAACTGACGCGCACGTGACTCTGCGCGGCC
>CAYNQP010000584.1:0-3096 GCA_964399325.1 uncultured Pirellulales bacterium | reverse complement strand
ATGGCAGCCCAGTGTATCAAGCTCGCCCCGCGCCCACCATCCGTAGGGCAGGTCATGTGATTGGCAGAAAGTGGAAAGGGGTGATTCTCTACCACTTACTATCCGAGACAATGCGTTTTACTTCACCCTTGATTTTAACGGGATTTTAACGCGGGCAGTCACCTATTTTCTCCTTCTCACCTCGCCTTTTCCCTGTTTCCGAGCCTTACACCCACTCGCTGTCAGGTGTCAGGGGCGCACATCGTGTCTCTACCGCCTATCCAAAGGTGCCGCGTCAAAGTCTCAAGTGACGTCATTTTGATCCGGCGGGTCGGGAAAGGCAACAAACAAAACGCCATAAACAGCCCCGTAGGGCGTGCTTCTTTGCGGCGGAAGGCCCGGCCCCTTCCGGCCTCACAAGCACAGTTCTATTGTAGGCCAATCGTGCCGCTAATACAAGCGAAACCGCCGGCAATCTCTATCGTGACGGAATGATGGTGTGTGCTGCGCGCCGGACGCGAGACTTGTCAGCCATGGGGGCAATAGACGCCATTCTTCCGCCGGCGCTCTGACTTCTCGCAGATTTCCGTGTCCTCGGCGATGTCCAGGCCGATCCGCCCGATCAGGGTCTTGATGTAGTCCAGGTGGGGACAAGGGGGCGCGTGGAAATTGTCTTTGGTCATACACGAGGACAACTGCATTACGATCCGGTCCTTGTCGATGCCCTCCTTCTTGCGAAGGTTCCGCACCAGGTTGGTGAGCTTGCGGTGCGTCGCCCGGCCGCAGCAACCGCCGCAAGCCATGTTGAGGACGCGGTAGGACTTGTCCTTGGGGTACGACGCGAAGCCGCCCGTTCGCTCGTGAAAGGCCTTCTCACAGAGGTATCCCGGACATCGCTCCTTCACGATGTGACATTGCAGAATGACAACGTACTCCTTCGCAGCCAAGTCTATCATCAATACTCTCTCCTTCGGGGCAAAGACATCAAAAGGTATCTTCAGTCGGATCAGATAAAGCTGTCGTGCCGTCACGACCTGTCATGTCGAGCGGAGCGCAGTCGAGACATCTGGCTGCGGAGACGGCGCGTCTCCTGTTCTCGGCCAGATTTCTCCGCTCCGGCCGTTGGCCTCCGGTCGAGATGACAAGCGACAGGGTTGACCTGCAACTGAGATAAAGGTACGCAAGAACCAATCATAATCCGTGTCCATCACGGCGGTGTCACCCGCCCAATTTGAACAGATCGGCGGCCAGATGAGCAACATGCTCGCCGATGGCCAGAGAAGCGGTGGCGGCCGGAGAGGGCGCGTTGAGAACGTGGATGGCCCTCTTGGTCGCCTCGATCTTGAAATCGTCCACCAACTCGCCCCTGGGCCCCAGGGCCTGGGCGCGGACGCCGGCGTTGCCCGGCCGGAAGTCGTCCAGGTCCATCGACGGGATAAGACGCTGCAGTTGCTTGAGCAGCCGCTTCTTCGAGAAGGCGCGGGCGTACTCACCTAACCCGTAGCGCCAATGGCGCATGAACAAGCGCCACGTCCCCCAGTGCGCCAGCGAATCCCACGAATCCCGCAGACTGAAATCCGTCTTGCGGTAGCCCTCCCGCTTGAACGCGAAGACCGCGTTCGGGCCGCACTCGATACCGCCGGCGATCATCCGCGTGAAATGTACACCGAGAAAAGGAAAGGTCGGATCGGGAACGGGGTAGATCAGGTTCTTCACCTTCGTGGCTGCTCCGTCGGTCAGATCGCAGTAGTCGCCCCGAAACGGGACAATCCTCATGCCGGGATCGACACCGTCCATCCGGGCCACCCGGTCGCACTGCAGGCCGGCACAGTTGATGACGTAGCGCGTGCTGATACTGCTCTTGGTTGTGACCACGCTCGTATAGAAATCATGCTTGTCGAACCGGGTGACTCGGTGCGACGTGAGCACCCTGTTGCGATCTCGGTCCTTCTGAATCAGCTCGGCCAGCTTGTTCGCCACGGCCGTGAAGTCGATGATGCCGGCGCCCGGGACATGAAGACCCGCAATGCCGGAAGCCGCCGGCTCGATCCGGCCGATCTCTTCGGGCCCGATCTTCTCAATCCCTTCGACGCCATTGGCCAGGCCATTTTGCAGGATACTCTCCATCACAGGCAGTTCGCGTTCGTCCGTGGCGACGATGATCTTCCCGCATATCTCGTGGGGGATCTTGTGCTTCTTGGCGAAGGCAATGAGTTCCGTCCGGCCGGCCGTGCAGGTCTGCGCCTTACTGGAGCCCGGCTTGTAGTAGAGCCCCGAGTGAATGACCCCGGAGTTATGCCCGGTCTGATGCGCCGCCAGCCGCTCTTCCTTCTCCAGCACCGCCAGGCGGACCGCTGGCTGTTTCAGCGCGATCCTATACGCCGAGGCCAGCCCCACGATGCCGCCACCGATAACCACAATATCAAAGTCCGTTCGTGCCTGCATGACCGTCCGTTCCTGAAGGGAAAACGACTGTCGGCCCATACCATACCGACTCGCCCCGACAGCGTCAACGCGCAGCGCCCGCGAGGGCCTTGTCATGGTAAGCAGCGCGAAGCCTCTGGGCCGAGGGTGAAACGCCGCAATCGCTGGAAAGGTCACCTGCGGCACTGACTCTGTCATTCCTGCGCAGGCAGGAATCCAGAAAACCATAGGAGGGGAATGACACACAGCCGGTGCAGGGGTGTCCGGGGCAGTACCGACTCAGCCGACAAGGTCGTCATACAGGTCCAGCCACTGAGGGTTGTCTTGCTCGATCAGTCGCAGCTTCCACTGCCGTTTCCATCTCTTCAACTGCTTCTCTCGCATGATGGCAGCGCCGACATGGCGGAAGGTCTCGACGTGCACCAGGCGATGTACGGCGTAGCGCTGGGTGAAGCCAGGAACCTCACCGCTGCGATGTTGATTGATCCTACGCAGGAGGTTGCCGGTCACACCGATGTAGAGAGTCCCATTCCGGTCGCTCGCCAGAATGTAGACGTAGTACAGCCTCACAGCCAATGCTTTCTGGATTCCTGCCTTCGCAGGAATGACAGGGTCCTGTCGAGGCGCACGCCCGCTGGCCCGTGGCGTCTCAACTATGCATACGCCTCCAGCAACAGGAGCAGATCATTTTGT
>CAYNQP010000583.1:0-3101 GCA_964399325.1 uncultured Pirellulales bacterium | reverse complement strand
GCCCTTCGGCAGGCCGAGGGGTCGGTTTGGGTCATTCGGATTTCGGGGATTGAGATTTGTTTCGGATTTCGTGTTTCGTGCTTCGTGTTTCCGGGCGACAAACCCGGAGATGGCATCGGCCTCAGGCCGATGAAAGCCTGGTCTACAGGTTATCGAGGTCTTCGAGGTCGGCGTCTGGCTCGTCGAGTCCGATGAAGCTGTCGGAGGCGTCCAGGTCGGCGAAGCTGTCGTCGAGGCCGTCGGCCGGGGCGTCCTTCTTCGCGGCCTTGGCCGGGGGCTTGGTGGGCTTGGACGGGGCCTTCTTCGGTGGGGGCTTGATTTCCTGCGGCTGGCCGTCGATCTGGCAGACGAATGTCACCGGACCGACGCGGACGTAGTCGCCGGCCTTGACGACCGTGTCGCCGTTGACGCGCTTGCCGTTGACGAACGTTCCCCCCGTAGAATCGAGATCGCGAATCTTCAGGGACTCGCCGTTCTGACTGATTTCGAAGTGTCTGCGGGAAATCGTCGGCAGGGGAATCCGTAGGTCACAATCATGGCGGCGTCCGACAACGGTAACATTGCTGGGAAGAGAGAACGCTTTGTGTGACCCGTCATTTTTGAGCAGCACCAGATTGGCCTTCATCTGGCTCAGCCTCCACAGACAATCCACCGGACACTCCAACTAGCGCTATTATAACACAAGAGCCGTCCCATAACAATGACTAAATCCCCAAAAGTGTGCCCAGCCGCCCTCCGAGCGGCTGGGGGCCCCGTAATACGCCTTCGGTTTAATTCTTGCGCTCCGCGTGGTTCTCCCATTCGATGTCACTGGGACCAGGCTCTCGACGAGAATCGGTAGGGTGGGGTTTACCCCACCGATTCCATTTCGATAGCGTTCCGGTGGGGTAAACCCCACCCTACCGGATGCCGCCCAAGGATTTATCCTAATCCGTATAACTGCATGTTTCCGACCGGTTTGCAGCGGCACGGCCGGTGACGCCGGCCCGCTGGGCAGTGGCCCCGGTGCGGCCGGAATACAGGGGCAGATTACCAGTGAGTCGGCTCCGCCGTGTCTTTCCACGCGGGGGCGAGGGGGGCGAAATGGGGTTGCTTCTCGAATTGCGGCGTGATGACATCGCTTACGCGACGTATTGATCTTGATACAATGCTATCCTATGGGCAGCGCGTGACTTCTGCAATTTCAAGCGACTTCTTCACTAAAATCACGGGCCGGACGGGGCCATCTCATCGTGTGAGGGGAGCGCGCCCGCCCTGGGCGTAGCCATGGTCACCGGCATCGCAATGTCGATTCGGTTCGCGCCGCGGATGACCCGGCCGATCGTCTCTTTACGGACCCTCACCGGCTCGGTCACCAACTCGGGCACGCTGAACGTCCACAGGCACGAGTCGTAGAACCGCGGCTCCTTCTGCGGCAACAGGAGCGGAGGGAAGACCTTTCCCTGCTCGTCGACGTAGGCGACGTAGATCCGCGTGAAGATGTGGCTGAGCCTCTTGCTGCTGAAGGCGATCCATCGGCCGTTGCTCGACCAGCAGTGCCAGGACTCGCTGGCCTCGCTGTTGATGTCGAGCCGGCGATACGGACGAGGGCCGTCCTCCGGGTCCGCGCCCAGGTCCATCAGGGCCAGGTCACTGCTCGGCCGGTACACGGGGAAGCACCCATAGTCACACAGGGTCAACAGCAGCCACCTCCCGTCCGGACTGACCCGTGGGAGCAGAACGGATTGGCCCGCCTCTTGGGCGGAGAGGATCGTCTTCGGTTCGCCCCAGCGATCCTGGTCGATGTCGTAAGAAACCCGTGCGAGGTCATACCGGATCTGGTCGTACGTCCCTTCCAGGGGAGACTGGGCCTGCCACGTCTTGGGCGCGGTACAGAAATACAGGTACCGTCCGTCCGGGGACCACGTCGGATACGTCTCGAGCCTCTCTTTCCTCGCCAGTCCTGGAACCACGCGGACCTTGCCCTCCCCCGGCCGGTAGGTCGCCATGTAGGAGTCAAAGTCCATGACGTCGCGGACCTCATTGGCCGCGGAGTGGAAGGCCTGCCGGACGTCGTTCACGGAGAAGGCCACCAGGGTCCCGCTGGGATGCCACGCGGCGTACCCGAACTTTGTGCCGATCTTGTCCACCCGCGTGCCGTCGGTGAGGATGGTCGAGCCCCCGTACGACTGGCTGCGGATGCCCAGCAGCATCTTCTCGGTCCGGTTGTTGCCGAAGGTATGGCAGTTCACGCACCCGTCCTCGAAATAGCCGTTGTCCAGGACAAGCCTCTCCTCGAAACTCCGAAGGTCCCGCTGATAGATCCCCATCTCGCGCCACATGGAATGCCCGGGCCGAATTCGCCGGTATACGATGAAATTATCGATGGGTTCCTTCGCGATGGGCAGTCGCAGGGTGGCGAACCGCGTCCACCCGGGGCCCTTCGAGATCTTGGCGTAGACATCCAGAGAGAGGAAGCCGCCCTGGTTGTCTGCGAGCAGCCTGTGCCATGCCTTCTTGTTCGGATAGATCTCACCGGTACGGCTGGAAATCTCCAGGGGCGATCCCTTTTCGGAATGGATCCTGACAAAATAGGCGTCCCCATCTTCCTGGACGAGGAAGTTCAGGGGGGCTATGTTCGGGGGAAGGACCGCGCCGCCATAGTCGGGGTATATCGCCGCCGGCCTGTCGACCGCGTTGCACGGTTCGACCGGCCTGGCCTGGGCGCCTGCCCCTCGGCCGGCCGTACAGGCAATGAAGGCACAGGTCAAGAGGGCCACTCGCACGGTTGGTCGGGCGGCGATCCGCGTCACTCTCATCTCTCTGTCCCTCATGCCGATTACTTCCCTTTCTTAGGCTGAACGCAGAGGTAGTAGCAGAAATACGTACCCGGGTGCTCCCTCTTCACGCGATTCAAGGCCGCCTGCTTGTTCGTGGCGTTTTGGCTCACGATCCCGCGGAGTTCAGCCATTCGCTGCTGCAACTGGCTGCTCGGCTTGAATCCCTCCAGTTCGAGCCGCTTCTTCGTGCCATAGGCGTAGACCAGCATGGCCTCCTCATAGTGCCCGGGGAGCTCCGTATAGCCAAAGGTCTTCAGCCTCCCGATGGGCTCCATGAACTTC
>CAYNQP010000582.1:0-3104 GCA_964399325.1 uncultured Pirellulales bacterium | reverse complement strand
ATGGAGCAACGAAAAATGTCAATACTTGCTACAGGTTTCCCGACAGGCTCCTAGACACGAATTCCAGCACCTTGAGAAAGGCGATAGAGAAGTCGCCCAGAGACTCGTTGCTGCGGTCATGGGACCGCCAGAAGAACGAATGGAAGGAGAACAAGGGCCGCACTCGCAGCGACCATCCTGAAAAACCGGCTGTTATATCACTACAGGACGCACCTGAGCTGTCCGCCGCCCCTCCAAATGAGGGGCAGGAAATAGAATCGCGTGAATTGCTCGATCTATATTCGATAGATGAGTTACGGGATATGCTGAAGGGCCTGTTCACACGGCTAATGTCGCGCATCGGTAAGAGCACCAGCGCGATCAACCGCGAATGGACGGGACTCAGAAGCGAACTCGACAATGCGGAGCGGATTGCGCGGCTCATCGTATTGCTCAGAGCGCAGTATGAAGACACATTCGACGACGACCCCAATGCAACGTTCAGACCAGCCAGAAGGCCCTAATCTAACACGAGCCCAGGTGTCCACGTGGACGGGCACAGGGATGCTGCATACCTCCGCAACTCCATAAGATCTTCCTCGATATGATGCTAGGAATCAAGGCTCGGCCTGTCTACGTAGACAGTCCGTCTCAGGTTGACGATAGCACGTGAAATCAACCGAGGCTGAATGTTCGAAGGAGTCCAAGCATTGATGGACAGGAATGCCAACAAGAACCAATGTGCCAGCACGATGAGGGCGAGCACGATCAAAAGAACCCGTGTTGGACTCCGGAGCGGGCCGGTGAGCAAGTCGACAAGGTCAGAAAGTGGCGGCAGGAAGAAGTGGGTACTTCCCACATGGCTGCGAGATAGGCTGTGGAGACTGTTTCATCTGGTGACGAAAGCGTTCTTCGACGCCTTACTAGACTCGTTGCGCCGGGGTTGACTGCAGGTGCTGATAGCGCCACAGACAGCGACACCCGATGGTGGATTGGCACCAACGCCACCTATCGACAGCACGCTCCGCCGATAGGCTTAAAAACCATCGTGCGGTTGTCATGCCTGCAGAGAACCCGCCCTGAGCGTAGCCGAACGGGCAGGGGTCCGGACGACTCCCGTGTAAGCCTGGATTCCCGTCGGCGCGGGAATGACAATCGTGGCGCAGGGGCCGATTGGGCCTTCAATTCTCGCCCATTCGCATGGCGTCGGCGAGGCTGCGCAAATGTCCCGGCGGCATTGAATTGGGTGAGGATTGTGTTATGATGGTGGCGGTGGCGCCGAGACTGCTCTTTCGCGGAATTCCTGGTCGGATCGAGCTGTTGAGAGCCGGTCCAGAACCGGCACGGGCAGGATGACTGACTGCTTCGGGCGACTTCCGGCAGATGACGACAAATCCGCGGTTAGACTGCATCGAAAAGGGCAAGAAGTGCCGGATCATCAGCGAACTGACGCGTTTCCAGGCCCTTTTTTAGCAGGCAGTCCAGAACGTTGCGAAGCCTGTGATTGCGACAACGCAGAATAGGATTCTTGTCACCGAAGACCTCGTCGATGGCCGCTCGCAGAGGTCTTTGAGCGTCTGCCCGCGGGCCGGGATGCTTGGGCCCGGCGGTTTGCGGGGCCGACAGGGTCAGGACCGCCTCGATAGTGGCGCGTCCGGCGACGTCGATGAGTTCGTCGACCGCCATTTTGGCTTGGCAGAGCAGTTCCTCCATGGGTAGGAGACCTTGGCCATCCTGGGCGAGGAGTTGGGCCCGTTTCCGACTATCGCTCTTCTCGGCAATTTGATACGATCTCTGGTGCATGGCTACTCCTTTTAGAAGCCGTTTTCATTTCCCGGCCCGATGGTATGTCCACCAGGCTGGGGTAGCCATGGCTTTCTAACCTTCAACTACGGAGGGGACATCCTCTTGGAAATCAGATTTCCTATCCCTTATCGGTAAAGGACACCTTTCATGCTCTCGACTGCCAGGTCACGCTCTCTTCTCTTGACGGCATTGATCATTCTCGGCCCGATCGCCGGCGCCACCTGCGCAAACGGTTCGGCAGGCAACTCGAGCTCGGCGAGGGACGGTGGCGCGGGCGGCACGACGGCAACCGACGGTGCGACTGGAGCACAGGGTGGAACCGGAGAGTTGAAGAACCAACCGGGCGCTCTCGTGAGCTACCTTGGCGACCCATCCTACCCGGACGATTTCTGGAAGACGGCAACCCCAGAAGAGAGTGCTGTGGACGGGGCTGGTCTCGCGCAAGCGCTCGAGAGGATTGCCAGGGACCAATTGGAGATCCACTCGTTCTTGCTGATACGCAACGGCCGAATCGTGTTCGAGCAGTACGGATGGAAGACGGGGCGCAATGCCGACGATCCGGACAAGACCGCTCATCAGGTGGTTCCGAGCGAACGCCATCTCGTGCACTCGACAACCAAGTCGATCACGTCGGCGTTGGTAGGAATAGCTCTCAGGGACAGACTGATCGCAGGTTTGAACGACCGGGTGACACCTCATTTCCCCGAGTATCAACCGCTTCCCAAGCCAAGTGCGGATAAGGACTCCATAACACTCGAGGACCTGCTGACGATGCGCAGCGGCCTCCAGTACACCGAGGGAGCGGACGATCGGCCGGTGTTCTTCGACACGCCAGATCCGGCTCAGGTCATGCTGTCGCGCCCAGTGGTGGATACACCGGTTGGTGAGGTATGGAACTACAGCTCCGGCGGCTCCGACATTATCACGGCACTCCTTCGTAAGGTCACAGGCAAGACTCCGCTCGACTATGCGAACCAGCAGCTATTCGGTCCCCTTGGGTTGGTGGGCGTGCCGTGGGCAGCAGCAGGGAACGGCACGAACCATGGTGGCTGGGGGCTCGCGCTGACTCCGCGCGAGATGGCCCGGTTCGGAGAGCTCTTCCGCAATCGCGGCCTCTGGAATGGCCGGCAGATTGTCCCGGCCGACTGGACCAACACCGCGACCTCCTCGCATTGTCAGACGCCCTGGAACGGTGATTATGGCTACCACTTCTGGATCCCGAATCTTCCGGGTTTCTTTGGCACACGTGGGGCCTATGGCCAGAATATCTACGTGAGTCGAGAGCGTGGCCTGGTCGTGGTGTTCACCGCCGATCTGCC
>CAYNQP010000581.1:0-3106 GCA_964399325.1 uncultured Pirellulales bacterium | reverse complement strand
ATTGGAGTTTTGGGGAGGAGTTTTGGGGACGCCATACTAAACTCCACACCTAATGCTCCGGATTCGTGGGTTTGGGGCCTCGCTTGTTCGGACGTATGACGCGTCCCAGGGTTCTCTCGACGCGTTCGAAGGGACTTCGCCTCGCCCAGGGGCTAGGCCCGTACGCTCATGACGGCGAAAGAGCCGCGCAACCGCCGGCGAGCCGGCCGCTGACGGCGTGAAGCTGCAAATCGCCGACCTCGGCTGCGGCATGGACGCCGACACGCTGCGCAAGGCCACGCACCCGTTCTTCTCCGCCAAGCCCGCCGGCCGCCAACGCGGCATGGGCCTGGCCTACGCCACCCGCCTGATCCAGTTGAATCGCGGCGCCCTCCAAATCGAAAGCCACCCCGCCCAAGGCACCACCGTCATCCTCACCCTGCCGTGAACTGACCGCACCGCAGCTTGTCCGCCTACTACTCCACCCACCGTTTGGGGATGGGCCGAGTAGGGCACCACTGACGTTCGGTCATGGGTTGACCGGTTATGGCAGGGTTGCTATGATGACAACAGAACCATGAATACCACCGTGCAACTGGACCGCGATATGTTAGCCGAGTTCTGCCGTAAGTGGCGGATACGGGAGCTGTCTATCTTCGGTTCCGTCCTGCGGGAGGATTTCAACCCGAAGAGCGATCTGGATTTTCTCGTCAGCTTCGAGCCGGGAGCGCCGTTGGACATTGACCGGCTGCTGGACATCAAAGATGAGCTGGAAGCTCGGTTCGGGCGCCCCGTTGACCTCGTGGAGAAAGAGGCGATGCGAAACCCGTGGAGAAAACACGAGATTCTGAAGACCCGCCAGGTGATCTATGCGGCTTGACGGCAAGGACATGGCCCGCCTCTGGGACATGCTGGATGCAGCGCGAACGGCGGTCGAATTCACAGAGGGAGTTGCATTCGAGCATTTCCTCAAGGACCGCAAGACCCGCAACGCCGTAGAACGCAACCTGGAGATCATCGGAGAAGCGGCCCGGGGCGTTTCGCAGGAGACGCGCGCGAGTCTTTCCGACATCCCCTGGAGGTCAGTGATCGGTCTGCGAAATGTTCTGGCTCATGAATATGGCGAGGTACGTTACGAGGTTCTCTGGACCATAGTCTGTGATAAGCTGGCTCCGCTGATCAAACGGTTGGAGGCAATAGGTGTCGACAACCCCCCGCCGGTGGAGGAACAGTAGCGCGCAGCGTGGGGTTCGCCCCACCGGGCCCCAGTCGAGACAAAATCTCGCGCCCTCAGTTTAGTGTGATGTCCCCAACGCCACACGCCTGATCCAGTTGAATCGCGGCGCCCTGCAAATCGAAAGCCACCCCACCCAAGGCACCACCGTCACCATCACCCTGCCGCAAGAGTGAACCCGTCCCAGGCGGGAAATACGAAGCAGCCCTGCCTTCGCAGGGCCAAGCTTGTCCCCGCGCAGGCGGGGAAAGTCCGAAACCCGAAACAAGCTCAAATGACCGAAATCCGAATGACAGAAACCCGCCTTCGGCGGACCGAAAGCCGACAGGCGCGTTTTGGATTTCGAGCCTTCTTCATTTGGATTTGTCTCGTATTTCGATATTCGTGTTTCGGATTTCCGCCGATGCGGATTCCCACCACAGTCGCGGATAGTCATGCCCTTCATCGATCCACCAGATATCGTCCGTGCCGTTGGCGCTCTCGCCCACGAAGTCCCAGCCTACGTCGAGGAACGTGTCGATTGCCTGCATCAGGCTGGTCGTCAGGCCGGTGCCGCCCGCACTGGTTGTCCAGCCTGAGGTCTCGGTGTCCCAGAAGCAGGCCGAGACTGTGCCGTCGTAGTTGTCCCCCACCAAGCCGCCGGGACTGCGTCCACCGCTGACGGAGCCTGTGCTGTAGCAAGCAGAGATCACGGCGCCGACGTAGTTCAGCCCCACGAGGCCGCCGACAGTGTCCCCTCCGGTGACCGGACCCGTACTGTAGGAGCTAGAGATCCTGGCGTAGCCGTTGTGCCCTACCAGGCCGCCGACATCGTCCCATCCATTGACCGAGCCCGTGCTGTAACAGCCAGAGATCGCGCCGACGTCGTTGAACCCAACGAGGCCACCGACCGAGTTGCGGCCGTTGACCCAGCCCATGCTGTAACAGACAGAGATTGGGCCGAAGCCGTTGTATCCCGCTAGGCCGCCGACATATCTTCCCGTTCCGCTGACCGAGCCCGTGCCATAGCAGGCAGAGATGGTGCCCCCGTGACTGTGCCCCACGAGACCACCAACCCGATCGCCTGTGCCAACGACGGTCACGTCCTCAAGACCCAGGTCAAAGACCGCCGCGCCCTGAGCCAGGTAACCAATGAGCCCCAGGCATCCCCCGCCTGTGATGTTCAGTCCAGCAATCCGGTGACCCTGGCCGTCCAATCTCCCAGAAAACACAGGTATGACGGCCATACCCCATGTGATCCCGGACAAGTCTATATCCGCCGCAAGTCGGTATGAGGCCGTGGGCCTGTGCCAGACAACGCCCAAATCCTCGGCTGTCTCCAACAGGTAGGGATCATTCACGGTGCCTGTGCCCCGGAGCGCGTGCGGGACAAAACCATCGAAGATACTCAACACAGGATACCCACCCCCAACGGGCATCTGCCAGTACTCATGCAGGCCGTTGGCCCTTTCACCCACGAAGTCCCAGCCTGTGTTGAGGAACGTGTTGACTGCCATCATCTCGCTGGTGGTCAGGCCAGTACCGCCCTCGCTGGTTCTCCAGCCTGATGCCTCAATGTCCCAGAAGCATGCCGAGACCATGCCGGAGTCGTATCCGACTAAGCCGCCGACTTTGTAGGGGCCGCTGACCGAGCCCGTGCTGTAGCAGGTAAAGATCGTGCCGCCAGAGTTGTACCCCACCAGGCCGCCGACACTGCCGCTTCCGCTGGTTGAACCGGTGCTGTAGCAGACAGAGACCATGCCGAGGTTGTCACCGACCAGGCCGCCGACACCGACGCTTCCGCTGATCGAACCGGTGCTATAGCAGGCCGAGATAGTGCCGCCGTTGGTCCCCACCAAGCCGCCGACCCAGGACACTCCACTGACCGGGACCGTGGAGTAGCTGTAGCAGGTA
>CAYNQP010000580.1:0-3108 GCA_964399325.1 uncultured Pirellulales bacterium | reverse complement strand
CCTTGGGTGTCAGTGCGGCCACGGAATCGATCACGATGACGTCCACGGAATTGGAAGCAATCAGCATCTGGGTAATTTCGAGGGCCTGTTCGCCTGTGTCGGGCTGGCTGACCAGCATGTTGCTGACATCCACGCCCAATCGTTTGGCCCAAGTGGTGTCCAGGGCATGTTCGGCGTCGATGAACGCCGCGACGCCGCCGGCCTTCTGGGCGCTGGCGATGACGTGCAGGGCCAGCGTCGTCTTGCCGGATGATTCGGGGCCGAACAGCTCCGTGATGCGCCCGCGGGGGATCCCCACGCCGCCCAGGGCGAGGTCGAGCGACAAGGCCCCGGTGCCGATCCCTTCGATCTTGGCGTAGGAGTGCTCGTCCATCTGCAAGATGGAGCCTTGGCCATATTGCTTTTCTATCCGCGCGAACACCCGAGGCAGGGCGGTATCTTTCCCCGCGCCGGTCTCACTCGCTGCCGCCTTCTTCGTCTTTGCCATGTCACTGGTCTCCAAAAGTGTCTCGCCTCTGATTATCTTCGTATCTACTCAAGGCCGGCTATAACAGCCTGAAATTGCCCAAAGAGGTATAAAGCGCGCCTTCCGGCCTCAGTTGACTCTGATAGACCGACAGCGAGTCGCATCGCACGGTGCCCAGATCGAAGTCTTGGTATCGCTCCGTTAGCGGCGCCAGTTCGAGGCCCGCCTTGCTGTTTCGAATTCGACACAGCGTCAGGTGGCCCGAGAACTTGCGGCCCTCTTTGGGCCAACCGGCCGAGGCCAATTCCTCCTCCAGGTCCTGCTGCAACTGCAACAGCTCGCGGCACTCGAGTCCCGCGCCCACCCACAACACGCGGGCGCTCTGGCCCCCGAAGTAGCCGACTTTGCTGACGGCAAAGTCGAACGCCTTGTGGCGGGCCGCGACCGCCTTGACGGCGGTGCACATATCAACGATCTCCTGGTCTCTGATCTCGCCGAGGAACTTCAGCGTCAGGTGCATCGTCTCCGGGCGGACCCATTTGACGTCGCTCTTCCTGATGTCGGCGGCCTCGGCCATATCCTGCTGCAGGTTCCGCAGGGCGGTTCGGATACGTTCGTCAATGTCGATCGCGATGAAGCATCGCATCAGTAATCACTCTGCCTTAGAAACTCGTGAACTGCCTGAAGGCTTCGAGCCTCTCATCAATATCCGCGCGCGTCACGGCGGTCAGTCCTTCCAGGGAGAAGTCGGCTATCGTAAACGACGCGACAACGGTCCCGTATGCCACGGCGGTTTTCAGCGTGCTAAGATCCTTTTTCCCCGTCTCCGCCAGATATCCCATGAAACCGCCGGCGAAGCTGTCACCCGCGCCGGTCGGGTCCTTGACGGTGGCGGTCGGGTAGGCGGGCAGAACGAACATGCTGCCGTCGTCCAGGCACATCAGCGCGCCCGATTCCCCCTTCTTGATGATGACGCAGGGCGGGCCCATCGCCAGGATCTTTTCCGCGGCCTTGATGAGACTGAACTCTCGCGCCAGCAGCTTGGCCTCTTCGGCGTTGATGATCAGGCAGTGGACTCGTTCCAGGAGTCGCTTGAGGTCGTCGAGGTGGTTCGTGATCCAGCAGTTCATCGTATCGGCGGCCACGAACGTCGGGTTCTTGACCTGGTCCAGCAGTTCGATCTGCAGCTTCGGGGCCGTGTTGGCCAGGAAGACGAACTGGCTGTCGGCGTAGGCCTTCGGCACGGCCGGCGGATGCTCGGCCAGCACGTTGAGCTCCAGGTTGTCCGTCACGCGGTCGTCCATGGTCTCCATATAGGTTCCCGCCCAGCGGAACGTCTTACTGGTCTGGCGCGTCTCCAGACCGGCCAGGTCCACGTTCCGGCCGGCGAAGAGTTCGGGGATGTCGAAGGGGCAATCGCAGCCCACCACGCCGACGAACCGCACCGGCGCAAAGAAGCTGGCCGACATCGAGAAATAAATGGCCGAGCCGCCGATGCAGTCTTCGCTGACGCCGTGGGGCGTCCGGACCGTGTCGATTCCGATGGAACCTGTAACCAGTAGTGACATCGTTATTTGCTCTCCGTTTGAGTTGGGGCGCCGAACCTCTTGAGTGTCGTGTCGATTCGCGCCAGGGTCCGTTTCTTGCCGAGGAGGTTGACCGAGTCGAAGATCGGCAGGCTGATGGTCGTCCCGCACAGGGCCACCCGCAGAGGCTGCGCCACCTTGCCCAGCCCGACTTGTCTTTCCTCCGCCAGCCCGCGCAGCATGTCTTCGAGCGCTTGCTCGGTATATTCGTTCATCGCGTCCAGCCGGTCCCGCACGATCTGCAGGACGTCCAGGGCCTGTCTCTTGAGCAGCACCTTCTTGACGGCGGCTGCGTCGAACTCGATCTTGTCGTCGTCAATGTAGAGGAACCGGCTCTTGCGGTCGATGTCCTTCAGCGTGCGCGCCCCCTCGCAAAGCTGTAAGACCTTCAGCAGAATTTCCTCGTCGGCCGCCAGCAGGGGGGACTGGACCTGCGTCAGGTACGCTTTGAAGTGGTCCAAAAGCGTCTCTTTCGGCACCGTGCGAATGTGTTCGGTATTGAAGGCGATCAGCTTCTGGCGGTCGAACAGGCTGTTGCTCTTGGTCAGTCGCGACAGGTCGAACGCCTCGATCAGTTCCTCGATGCTCATCACCTCGCGCTGGTCGCCCGGGTTCCAGCCGAGCAGGGCCAGGAAGTTGACCAGAGTCTCGGGCAGGTAGCCGCTCTTGAAGAAATCGACGATATTGATCTCGGGCAGGTGAACGCCCAGGCTCGTCGCCAGCGCGTCGATCGCGGGCATGTCGGGCATGCTCTTGCCTTCGAGAAATGAGGTGACGTCGTCGGCGCTGATTCCCCCGGCCTCGGCGAGCTTGCCCAGGTCCGGGTCCTGGAGGGCTTTGATGGCCGTGCGCAGGGCCTTGGGACGCTCCCGCTTGGAGAGCTTGCCGCCGCTGTCGCTGACCGTCACCGTCATGTGAGCGTACTTGGGCAGCGGCGCCTCCGGGAACAGGGCTTGCCACAGCGTCTGCTGGCCCGGCGTGTTCATCAGGTGCTCTTGCCCACGAATGATGTGCGTGACCTTCATCAGGGCGTCGTCCACTACGCAGGCGAAGTTG